>NZ_JBEXPT010000013.1:0-77479 GCF_040612195.1 Streptomyces sp. NPDC006450
GGCCGCTGCTCGCTGCCCGTACGGCGGTGGCGCTGGCCCGCCGCTCGCCTCGGGTCGACCCGGCCGCGCTGGCGCAGGCGCGCGACGCGGCGCTGTCGGTCGGGGCGCCGGGGGCACGGTGGTTCACGCGGAGCCGGATCAGCACGCTCCGCCACGGCGCGCTCCCGCCCACGGACGGGCTTTTCGCGGGCCTGTACGCGGTGGGGCTGGCGGAGGACCACGCGAGCCGGGCGGCATCGATCGGCGGTGAACTCGGCTCGGCTCTGAGGGTGTTGCGCGACCTGCTGGTCCATCCGGTCCCGGAGGTACGCGACGCGGCGGACGCGGCGCTCACGACATGGGAGCGGAAGCGATAGGCCCCGTGCGGCCCCGTACCCCTTCGACGGCGGCGTCCGTCGTGGGCCGCCGACGTGCTCGGCGGGGCCGGGAGCGCGCAGGACGGTAGGTCCGTGGGGAACCGGGGCAGGGGGCCAACGGCCCCCCTCGGCGGGACCAACGGCGGCCCGGGGCCGGGGTCCAGGATGGCTAGGGTCGTAGCCATGACCACTCAGCGCATCCTCGACCTCGACCGCGACGCGCTCTGCGCCCTGCGCGGCCGCGATCTGACCCGGGCGGTGGCCGCCGCCGAGGGCCGCACCATGGTGGCCGAGGTCTTCGCCGAGCGTGCCGCACTCTCCCCGCATCCCGACGGTCGCGGCGTGCACAACGCCGAGCTGGTGGCCGCCTTCGGCGCCGACATCGTCATCCTCAACCTCATCGAGCGGGCCTGGGACGGGGAGCGGCTCGTC
The DNA here is from genome assembly GCF_040612195.1 of Streptomyces sp. NPDC006450. Lineage (NCBI taxonomy): Bacteria > Bacillati > Actinomycetota > Actinomycetes > Kitasatosporales > Streptomycetaceae > Streptomyces > Streptomyces sp. NPDC006450. Next base: position 789 of record NZ_JBEXPT010000013.1, read on the forward strand.
CTGCCCGGCCTCGGGACCTTCACGTCCTTCACCGACCTCGCCCGGCTGATCGGTCGTCCCGTGGGCGTGAACCTGGAGCCCGGTGACGTCCCGGAGATCCGCCGCGCCACCTCCGAGCACGCCCGGCGCCTCGTCGACATGGGCGCCGCGCTGCTGTGCATCACCGCCAACCCCGGGACCGGCGGCACCTACGACGGCATGGCGCGGGTCACCGAGGAACTGCGCAAGGGGCTCGGTGACGACGCGGCCCTGTGGTCGGGCAAGATGCACCACGCGGGCTGCCCCGAACGCGTCACCCCCGCGCGGCTGACCGCTCTCGTCGACGCAGGCGCGGACGGCGTGGTCGCCCCGCTGCCCGGCACCCTGCCCGGCATGACCCGCGAGCTGGCGGCGACGGCCGTCGCCGCGGTCCAGGACGCGGGTGCGATCGTCATGGGCGCCATCGGCACCAGCCAGGAGGGCTCCCACGCGAACGTGGTGCCGCAACTCGCCCTCAACGCCAAGGAAGCCGGCTTCGACGCCCACCACTTCGGCGACTCCTACCTTCCCGGCATGTGCGACCCGGAGGTCATGTACGCCTATTCGGTGGCCGTCCGCGGCCGCCGCCACACCTGGAACCGCATGTCCTTCGCCCCGGGCCGCTCCGCCCGCGCCGGGGCCGCACCGGGCGGCACCTGGTAGTCCGGGGGCGCGGGTGGTTTCCGCGGCCGACGGGGCCTACGGCCGGGGCGCGCCCGGCGGCTTCGAGGAGTGGGGCCGCGCCGGGCGGGCATCCGCAGGGAATGGACAACGACGCATCGCACGACGCATCGCAGGGCGCGGAGCGGGAGCCCGCCCCGCGAAGAGAGCCGCGGCGGCTGCCGTGGTGGGGGCGGGCCGCGGGTGGACTGGCCGTGCTGACGGTGGTCCTGCTGCTGGCCGCCCGGTTCAGTCTGCTGCCCGGCTTCGGTGATCTGTTCCGGGACACGACCGTGGACCGCTCGGGGCCGGTCCTGCTCAAGTCCATCCAGGACATGCATCGTTACGAGGGTGCCGCCGGCAACTTCCAGGTCGTGGTGGACCTGGAGAAGGACGCGGCCTTCCTGCCGGACTCCGTCCGGGGAACCAGGACCCTCTACGTCGGAGCGGGTTCCGTGAGCGGGTACGTGGACCTGGGCGGGCTCGGCGAGCAGGCCGTCACCGTGAACGAGGAGCGCACCAAGGTCTCGCTCCGCCTGCCCCACGCCGTTCTCGGGACGGCGGCGCTGGACCTGGACCGCTCGTACGCGGTGTCCAAGCAGCGGGGACTGCTGGACCGGCTGGGCGACCTGTTCACCGACAATCCGGCCGGTGAACAGGCCGTACAGCGCCTGGCCGTTCAGCACATCACGGAAGCGGCGCGCGACAGCGGCCTCGTGGAGCGCACCGAGAAGAACACGACGGCGATGCTGGAGGGCCTGCTGCGCTCCCTGGGCTTCCAGGAGGTCACGGTCGGCTATGCGTGAGGCTGCCGAACCGGTTCCTTCAGCCCGGCGTCTGACACAGGACCAGGGAGACGAAGCCCCAGGTGTCCCGGTAGGTGCGCAGCCATTCGGTGCGGCGGGACGTGGCCGTCGCCAGCACGTGCGCGCTGTCCGGATCGGCGGGGTGGTCCACGGCCCACGAGGCCAGTGACCCCCAGCAGGCCCATTCGTAGTCGTCCAGTTCGCGGCGCGTGCTGACGTGCCCGTGGACGGGAGTCCAGCCGTCGGCGACGACCTGGTCCACGGTGGTCGCCAGGTCGGCCAGGTCCCCGAACATCTCGATGGCCTCCGGGGACGGGGAACGGTCCCAGAACCCCTCGCCGATCAGGACCCGACCGCTCGGAGCCAGATGCTTGCGTGCGGCCGCGAGGGTGGGCAGCAGACCGCCGAAGGCGTGCGCGGCCCCGACGCTGAGCACCAGGTCGAACGGCTGCGGGGAGACGAAGTCCGCGGCCTCCCGGTGGTGGAGGACCAGGCGCTCCTCGACACCGAGGCGGCCCGCCGCTTCGCGGGCCTGGCCCAGGGCGTCCTCGGAGACGTCGACGCCCTCGGCGTGCAGGTCGGGGCGGGCGGCCAGAGCGCGCAGGAGCCACTCCCCGCTCCCGCAACCGAGATCGAGCACCCGCTCGTCGCCGCGCGGGAGGCCCCGTTCCAGGAGCCGGCGTACCGCGTCGTCGTCGAGCGGGGACTTTATCGGGTGGTCGGCATGGGCGATCCTGGAGATCCGTTCACGGTTCACCGGCGCAGCTTGCCAGCCCCGGAGGCCGCACGCATCTCGTTATCGATCACTGCGCAACGGTTCCGGCGGGGACCTGAGCCCCGTCCGGCGGGGGAGCCCGGGACCGGGCACACGGCCCCGACCCGGGCCTGTGCCCGGCACGCCCGCGGGCGGCCTTTCGGCGGCACGCGACGCCGGCGGCTCCCGCGCCGGTCAGCTCCCGCGCACGCCTTCCAGGCGCCCGACCCGCCCCTTCTCCCCCGCCGCCCAGCAGCCGCCGTCCGGTGTACAGGTGACCGTGTCGAACGACCCCGGGTCCAGCGCCCGCCAGGTGCGCCCGCCGTCACGGGTCACATCCGTGCCCGTCGGGCCCACCGCCAGGGCCGTGCCGACGCCGTACGGGAACCAGGCCGCGCCGGACCTGTAGGCCGGCGGCGGGGTCGGCGCCGGGTTCCAGGTGCGGCCCGCGTCCGTGGTCACCGCCGCGGCCTGCGGGGAGGCCTGACCGGTGCGGTAGTCACCGCCGACCGCCAGGCCCTTCGTACGGTCCTTGAAGGCGAGGGCGAAGACCCCGCGCGCCGGGTCGCCCGCGGGGAGGGTGGAGTCGGCGACCTGCCAGGTCAGGCCGCGGTCCGCGGAGTGGAGCACCCGTGCGACGGGGCCACCGCCGGTGGCCAGCCAGACGTCGCGCCGTCCGGCGGCGACCAGGCACTGGCCGCTCGCCGCGAAGCCCGCCTCACCCGGCAGCGCGTCCGGCATCCCGGCATCCGGCAGCACCTGCCAGCTCCGGCCGCCGTCGTCCGTGGAGAGGATGCGGAACTTGCCGTCCACCGGGTCGCTCATCGCGAGCCCGTGGCGGGAGTCGAAGAAGGTGAGGCAGTCGTAGAAGGCCCGCGGGTCGGGGTTGCGGAAGGTCTCCGTCCATGTGGCGCCGCCGTCCTCGGTGCGCAGCACCCTGGAGGCCTCGCCCTCTCCGATGGACAGGGCCACGGCGCGCCGCCCGTCGAAGGCCTCGATGTCCCGCAGTTCCAGCCCCTCCGCGACGGCCCCCGGCGGTGAGACGTCGCGCCAGCTGCGACCGCCGTCGGAGGTGCGCAGTACGGTCCCCTTCGAGCCGGCCACCCAGGCCGTGGACCGGTTCACCGCCGCCAGTCCCCGGAAGCGGGCGTCCTTGCCGGTCTCCTTCAGCGCCCAGCGCGCACCCCGGAGGTCTCGTGACTCGTCTGCGGCCTGTGCCGGGGCGGCCACCACCCCCAGCAGCAGAGCCGCCGCGCACATGCCAACTCCCAGAAGTCTCATGGCGCCGGAAGGTAACGCACCCCGGATTCGGCGTCCAGGGCGCGTCCCGGCCGCCGGCTCCCGCTCGTATCAAGCCGCTGCCGCTGTGTCGCCGCTCCGGAGCAGTCCTCATCGTGTCCGGTACACCCGCAGCTGCGCGACCTCGTACGACAGCTCTGTGACCCCGGGCTCCGGCGGCGGGTGGTACCGGCCCGCGCAGACCGAGAGGTTGACGATGAGGTAGGCGGACCAGCGGCGGCCCACTCCCCTGCCGTCGCCGAAGACCCGGTCGCCGTTGACCCACCAGACGACCGACCCCTTCCCGAACTCGACCTTCAGGTCGATCCACGCTCCGGGCTGGACCGCCGGGTCGCGGTGGTAACGCTGTGCTTCCCGGACGTGGTTGGAGAGTTCGAGGAGGGCCGGGTTGTCGGGGTGGTACTCGAAGACGTCGATCTCCTGGCCGCCGTCGCGCCAGGTCCAGATGGCCGGCCAGGCGCCGAGCTGCACCGGGAGTTTCACCCGGGCCTCCAGCACATCTCCGGTGCGCACCTCGAAGCCCTCGTCACTGCCCTCGGTGGTGAGGAGGCCGCTGTCCCAGTTGCCGTCGGGGCGCGGTGTCGCCCGGAAGACCCCGGCGCGGCTGTAGGCGGGGTCGTCGGTGAGGTGGTCCAGCTTGTTGTCGCCCGGGTTGACCGGGCCGCCGTCGGGATAGGCCCACGAGCGGCCGGCGATCCATTGGGTGGGCGAGGCGAAGTCGGCGGTGAAGACGGGAGTCCGGCGCGGCCGGGGCAGGTGCCACAGCCGTTCGATCATGTCCGAGAGCATGCCGGATGTCTGCCCGCCAGGAGTCCCCGCACACCTTGGTCATCACTCACCGTGACCCGTCGGCTGGGTGGTCCGCCCGGCGTCGAACTGGCGGTCGGCCCAGACGTGGGTTTCGGGCAAGAGTTCGGTGACGGGACCACCCGGAGGCGGTCGCCCTGGCCGACGACGACCCACGTGACGACGGCGCGCCGGCGAGCATTTCCCCCTTCGTTTCAGTTACTTCGGAGCCGTGGCCGAGCGAGCTGGCCCATGGTCAATTCCACCCCGGACGCGTAAGGTCCTTTTAGCGCTATCAGCTATTACCACTAAGGGGGCGGGCGGCGATGCCGGACACCAGGATCAGCGGACTCGTGCGGATGTGGATCAACGGCTGGACCGTCTCCCGGGGTGGCTCGGACCCGATCGACGAGCCGTGGGGGTGGACGATCGACGTCGGGCAGGCCAAGCACGTCGCCCGGCACGTGCTCCCGGAGCCCTCCGAGGCCGATGTCCGCAAGATCGTCGCCGCGACCAGCGCGCCCGGGACCTGGCTGAAGCTGTTCGCCGAGGACGAGGCGGTCCTGCCCTGGGTCGGGCCGGGCTGGCGACTCGCCGGCCCCGGCTTCCTGATGACCTGTCCCCTCGCACCGGATCACCCTGAGGCGCCGGCCGGTTACACGCTCACCCGGTGGACCCGCGGCGGCGTCAGCCGGGTGCTGGTCCGTACGCGCGACGGGCACTTCGCAGCCCGCGGGCAGATCGCCCATGCCGGCGCGCACGCCGTGGTCGACCAGGTCGAGACCGCCGCCGACCACCGGCGCAAGGGCCTCGGCGGCCTGGTGATGCGCACCCTGCAGAGCTCCGCGCACGAGGGGGGCGCGAGGACCGGCGTACTGGTCGGCACGCCCGAGGGCCGGGCGCTCTACTCCTCGCTGGGCTGGACCACGCATGCCCCGATGGCGAGCCTCTGGTACGAGCCGGATGCCGCAGGGTGAAGCCGAACCGGCGGCGCGGGAGGATCAGTCGATGCCCACCGTGAACGCCGCCCGGTAGCCGGCCGCGTCCGGTGACGGGGTCAGGGTCATCGCGGCGCCCGAGTCCCGGTAGCGGCTGTCGCGGGTGTTGGGGTGGGCCGGGGCCGGGCGGCGGGCGTAGGGCTGGAGCTCGTACACGCGCGCCAGGAGTTTCTCCGGGAAGAACAACTGGGAGGACGTCTCGGTGTGCCGGTCGGGGCGGACCTTGAAGTGGATGTGGGGCGCAAGGCCCCGGTACCAGCCCGGCACGATGGTGCGGAAGGTGCAGCGCCCCGCGGCGTCCGTGAGCTGGGTACCGCGGAGGAAGGTGTCCTTCCCGCTGGAGTAGGTGCCCGAGGGATCCGCGTGCCAGACGTCGATCGCGGCGCCGGCGACCGGTTGGCAGCCGGCCGACGCCCGGAGCAGGGTCAGGTCCAGGCGGAACGGCACGCCGTCCCGGCCCTCCGTGATGTCGGACCGGACCCGGTCCAGGTCGAGGTAGTACGGGCCCTCGCCCGACTCCGTGGTCAGCACGCACGCCGGGGTGGACGCTCCCGTCGCGGTCCCCGCCGCCGTCCCCGGCGGGGACACGGGGGCCTGGGGCCGGCCTGCCGCCCCCCGGGTGGCGGACGGAGCCGAGCAGGCCGCCGCCAGTGCGGCGACTCCGGCCGACCCGGCGGCCAGCAGGAGTGTGCGGCGGCTGGTCCGGGCGTTGCCGTTCTCCGTCATACGCACCCCTTCGCGCGCTTCTGGGGCCGTCATGGCGGACGGCCACCGGCCGCGCCCACCGTGCCGGACGGCGGGGGCCCGGACCGGGACCGACACGCCTCGGGGCCCGGCGATCCACCGCCCGGCCCGCCGCCGGCGCACGGGGACCCGCGTGCCGGCGGCGGATCACGGGAGCAGGTCGTCCACGAGTTCCGTCAGAGCCGCCGCCAGCGCGCCGAGGCCCGCGCCGGCAGGGCCGCCGGGCTCCGACATGTACGTGTCCCGGCGGATCTCGACCATCAGCGCGCCGACCCGGTCGTCCTTGCCGTAGTACTCCAGTGGCACGTACGTGCCGGCGAAGGGGCTGTCGAGTCCGGTGCCGCCGAAGCCCGCGAACGCCTCCTCGGCGGCGGCCAGGAGGGCGGCCGGGGTGTGGAAGGGGTCCGTGCCCAGGCAGATCGGCGGCCGCCGGCCGTCACCGTGCAGTTCGTACGGGAGGGGCTGCGCCGGGTACGAGTGCACGTCGATGATCACGGCCCGGCCCGTGGCCTCCAGCCGCTCCCCGACGGCGCGCGTCATCGCGTCGGCGTACGGGTGGAAGTAGCGGTCGAGCAACGGCCGGACGTCGAAGCCTTCGGGGCGCAGCCGCTCCCGGTGGGTGGAGTGCGTGTACACCGCCCCCATGCCCACGGCGAGCATCTCCTCGCGCTCGTCGGGGAACCGCTCGGGGTCGACGACCAGCCGGGACAGCCCGTTGACGAACCGCCACGGCGTGACGGCGGAGCCGGCCGCGGCCACCCCCGCGATCTCGGCGGTGTGGGAGTCGGTGATGTGGTCGAGCTCCCGTTCGAGCGCCTGGTCGGACAGGTGGATTCCGCGGCGGACGGACTCGGGTATGACGCGCGAGGAGTGGGGCACGTGCAGGATCACCGGCGAGGTGCCGGCGCCGGGAAGGATCTCGAACGGCGGTGACTCGAGCTGGGGGTTCACGTGTGGCTCCTCGATCGACGGCTCGGCTGATCGCTCGGTCTGACGGGTCGTATCCTCCCTGAACGCGCACGTGCTGGACGGGATCGCGAGGAGGGGGACCAGGGGCGACGGGAGTGGCGGGAGTGGCGGGAGTGGCGGGAGGCTCCGTAGCAGGGGGTGTCAGAGGCCGGCCGGGTCCTCAGCCCACACGGATGCCGATCACGCAGGTGTCGTCGTCCGTGTCCGAGCGGCTCTCGGAGAGGAGGCGGTCCAGTTGGGCGTCCAGGTCCCCGGCCGCGCCCGCCGCCGCGTGCACCAGGTGGCCGAGCGACTCCTGCACCGAGGAGTCGCGGCGTTCCACCAGCCCGTCCGTGAACATGAGCAGCGTGTCGTCCGGTTCGAGCTGCACCTCCCGCTCGACGTAGGTGACCTCGGGCAGGGCTCCTAGGAGCAGGCCCTCGATGAGCGGGAAGGCCTCCGCCTCCCCGCGGCGCACGAGTACGGGTGGCAGGTGGCCGGCGCGGGCCCAGCGCATCACCCTCGTGCGGGGGTCGAAGAGGCCGCAGACGGCGGTGGCCGTCACGTGCTTGGCCAGGTGATGGGTGACCGTGTTGAGCCAGGACAGCAGCTGGGCGGGGCCGGCCCCGGTGACGGCGAGGCCGCGCAGGGCGTTGCGCAGGACGACCATGCCGGTGGCCGCCTCGATGCCGTGTCCGGCGACGTCGCCCACCGACAGCAGGATCAGCCCGGAGGGCAGGACCACGGTGTCGTACCAGTCTCCGCCGACGAGCTCCTCGATCTCCGCCGGCCGGTAGCGGACGGCGACCCGCAGGCCCGGCGCCTCGATGGCCGGTGGGGTGGGAGGCATGATGGCGTGCTGGAGCTGGAGGGCCAGGCGGCTCCGTTCCGCGGACTCGGCCTCGGTGTGGGCGAGTTGGTCCCGGGTCGCGGCCAGCGCCACCTCGGTCCAATGCTGGGCGGAGATGTCCTGGTAGGCGCCGCGCACGGCGTGCAGCCGCTGGTCCGCGTCGAGGACGGGCTCGGCGACGAGCCGGATGTGGCGGGTGATTCCGTCGGGTCTGCGCAGGCGCAGGTTGACGGAGGCGGGGCGGCGGTGGCGCAGCACCGCACGCAGGAACCGGCCGAGGGCCGCGGAGTCGTCGGGGTGCGCGTAGCCGGGGAGTTCCCGGAGCCGGACCGGGGGCGCGGTGGGCGGGAGTCCGTGGAGATCGTAGAGCTGGGCGCTCCAGGTGGTCTCCCCGGTGACGAGGTTCTCCTCGAAGCCTCCGATCCGGCCCAGGCGCTGGGCGTGCTGGAGGAGGTTGGCCAGCCGGGCCGTCTCGTCCTGGATGCGCCAGATCAGCAGGACGGCGGAGCCGTGGCGGCTGACGCTGATGTTGGCCACCGAGGTGAGCGGGATCTGGTCGACGAGCGCGGTCAGGCTCATGCGCTCGGCGCGGAAGGGCTCGCCCGTGGCGTGCACCCGCTCGATGATGTCGAACAGCCCGCTCTCTCCGGCGGCCAGGGGGTAGGCCTCCAGCAGCAGGGCGCCGTTGACGTCCCCGCGCGGCCGTCCCACCGGGTCGACGAAGCGGCTGCCGGTGTGCCGGATCCGGAAGTCGGCGAGCCGGCCCTCGGAGTCGAGGACCGGGGTGAGGACCACGGCCGGGTCCTGCAGTCCCTCGGCGAGGTCGATGAGTTCGGCGACGTCGGGCAGGACCGCGTCGGCGGCCGCGGGGTCGCACGGGGGCGAGGCGTCCATGGTGCGGGCGCACAACTCGGCGAGGGCCTCGACCTGTCGCTCGATCTGGGGTGCCTGCGGCTCCAGGGGGCGCGGCCAGCAGATCTCCAGGACCCCCTGGATCCGTCCGCCCGTCCCCGTGGGCACCGCCATCCGTCCGCCGCCGGGCCACGCGGCGCGGCCGATGGAGGGGAGCCCCTCCCGGTCGAGGTCGGCGAGGGTGACCAGCCGGCGTTCCTCCAGCGCGAGGCGGGCGACGGTGGAGACGCCCGGGGGTACGTGGCGCCAGCGGGCGGCCTCCCTGGGCGGGAAGCCGGCGTGGCCCGCGAGAGCCAGCGAGCCGTCGGGCACCGCGGCCCACACGGCCACCGCGACCGCTCCCAGGGGGCTCAGGGCGTTCGTCAGGAGGGACTCGGCGACCGCCTGGGTGTCGGCGGTGACGGCGAGCACCCCGCTCTCGGCGGTGCGCAGGCGTACCGACACCGTGGAGTGCCGGTCGGCCGGGTCGCCGCGGTCCGGACCCGTGACCGTACCCGCGCCCGTGCTCCTGCCCGCGCCCTCACCTGTGCCCGTGCCCGTGCGTGCGACGAACTCGGCGGCGATCTCGCTGACGTGGTCGCGGGCGGCCTGGTTGACGATGTCGGCGGCGAGTTCGAGGGGGGACATCCCGCTCTCGCGGCACAGCACGTCGAGCTGGCGGGCCGCCGCGGCGGGGGTGCAGTTCAGCTGCCCGATCAGGATGCCCTTGGCCAGTTCGACCAAGGCCCGCCCGTCGGCGGCGGCTTGTGCCTCCAGCACCTCGCGCCGCAGCCGTTCCACGGTGGCGACGAGGCGCCCCAGGGGCGTCGGCGCCTGCTGCGGTACGGTGCGCGCGGGCCGGTCGCCGTCCGGTGTCCGCGGCCGGCGGGCATCGTCGTGCCGGTGCGTGTCCGCGCTCACCGGGTGAGCCGGCGCCGGATGCGGGCGATGAGGTCGTCGGCGTCCACCGGCTTGGTCACGTAGTCACTGGCGCCCGCGGCGAGGCTCTTCTCCCGGTCGCCGGGCATCGCCTTGGCCGTGACGGCGATGATGGGCAGGCTCACGTACTGCGGCATGCTCCGGATCTCGGCGGTGGCGGCGTAGCCGTCCAGTTCGGGCATCATCACGTCCATCAGGACGATGTCGACGCCCGGGTTGCGGACGAGGGTGTCGATGCCCTTGCGGCCGTCCTCGGCGTGGAGCACGCGCATGCCGTGCAGTTCGAGGACCCCGCTGAGGGCGAAGAGGTTCCGGGCGTCGTCGTCGACGACGAGGACGGTGCGGCCGGCCAGGTCGCCTTCGCGCACGTGCTCGGCGTCCCGGCTCCCCGCATCACCTTGTACCAGGGGCGGGACGTCCCCCGGCCGTTCGGCGGAGAGGTGGAGCGCGATGCGTTCGCGCAGTTCGTCCAGGCTGGAGAGCAGTTCCACGCGGTGTGACGCGGACCGCCCGCGCAGGGCTTCCTCCTGGCCGGTCCGCACCCGCGGGTTGTTGTGGGCCAGGATCGGGAGCGAGGCGAGGGCAGGGTCTCCGTCGAGGTCGTCGAGGAAGCGGAGGGCTTCGCCGTCGGGCAGGTCCAGTTCCAGGACCACGCAGTGGAAGGAGTGGGCCGCCAGGGCGGCAGCGGCCTCCCGGGAGCTCGTCGCGTTGACCACGTGAATGCCGCCCCGCTCCCCCGCCGTCCGGTGGCCGGGGGCGAAGTCCCGGTCGGCGCTCTCGGCGACGAGGGAGAGCAGGCCGTTGGTCCGCTCCTCGATCACCAGCAGGCGGCGGGGCCGCCGCTGTTCCGGGAGTACGCCCTTGCCCGGACGCTCGCCCCGCCCCGGCGCCGCACGGTACGGGGCCCCGGGCGGGAGCGCCGGCTGGGCCCCCGCGGAGGAGGCGTCCTCGTAGTCCGCGCGGCTGACCGGCAGGTAGAGGGTGAAGGTGCTGCCCTGGCCGGGGGTGCTCTTTGCGGTGACGGCCCCTCCGAGGAGCTGGGCGATCTCGCGGCTGATGGAGAGTCCGAGTCCGGTGCCGCCGTACTTGCGGCTGGTGGTGCCGTCGGCCTGCTGGAAGGCCCCGAAGACCGACTCCAGCTGCTGTTCGGGGATCCCGATGCCCGTGTCGCGTACCCGGAAGGCCAGCATCGGACCGCGCCGGGAGAGTCCGGCGGGGATCTCGGGAGCCGCGGCCGGTTCGATGCGGAGCTCGACGCCTCCGCGCTCGGTGAACTTCACGGCGTTCGAGAGGAGGTTGCGCAGGATCTGGCGCAGCCGCGAGTCGTCGGTGAGCAGGTCGTCGGGGGCGCCGGGGGCCGTGGTGACGGTGAAGTCGAGGCTCTTCTGCGTGGTCATCGGCCGGAAGGTGGCGTCGACGTACTCCAGGAGCTGGGGCAGGTGCACCCGCTCGGGGTTGACGTCCATCTTCCCGGCCTCGACCTTGGACAGGTCGAGGATGTCGTTGATGAGCTGGAGGAGGTCGGATCCGGCCGAGTGGATGATGCCCGCGTACTCGACCTGCTTGGGGGTGAGGTTGCGCGCCGGGTTCTGGGCGAGCAACTGGGCGAGGATCAGGAGGCTGTTGAGCGGGGTGCGCAGCTCGTGGCTCATGTTGGCCAGGAACTCGGACTTGTAGGTGGAGGCCAGCGACAGCTGTTGGGCGCGGGTCTCCAGCTCCTGCCGGGCCTGCTCGATCTCCAGGTTCTTGGCCTCGATGTCGCTGTTCTGGCTGGCGAGGAGGGCGGCCTTCTCCTCCAGTTCCGCGTTGGAGCGCTGGAGTTCCTCCTGCTGGACCTGGAGTTCTTCCGAGCGCGCCTGGAGCTCCCCGGTCAACCGCTGGGACTCGCCGAGGAGTTCGTCGGTGCGGGCGTTGGCGACGATGGTGTTGACGTTGGCGCCGATCGCCTCCATCAGCTGGGCCAGGAAGTCGCGGTGCACGGGGTTGAAGGCGGCGAAGGAAGCGAGCTCGATCACGCCGAGGATCTGGTCGTCGACCACGATCGGCAGGATGATCAGGCTGCCCGGGGTGGTGTGGCCGAGCCCGGAGGAGATCACGTAGCCGCCGGGGACCTGATCGGTGGCGATGATCCGGCGGCTGCGGGCCGCCTGTCCGACCAGGGACTCTCCGAGGGCGAAGGTGGCGCCCTCCTCGGCGGCGGCCGAACGCCCGTAGGAGCCGACGAGGGTGAGCACGGTGCCGCCGGGGCGGTCCTCGGCGAGGTAGAAGGCGCCGTACTGGGCGGCGACCAGCGGTGTCAGTTCGTCCATGACGAGTTCGGCGACGGCGGCCAGGTCCCGGTGGCCCTGCATGAGCCCCGAGATGCGGGCCAGGTTCGACTTGAGCCAGTCCTGCTCCTCGTTGGCGCGGGTGCTCTCGCGGAGCGAGCCGACCATGGAGTTGATGTTGTCCTTGAGTTCGGCGACCTCGCCCGAGGCGTCGACGGTGATCGAGCGGGTCAGGTCGCCCTCGGCGACCGCGCTGGCGACCTCGGCGATGGCCCGGACCTGGCGGGTCAGGTTCCCGGCCAGCTCGTTGACGTTCTCCGTCAGACGCTTCCAGGTGCCCGAGACCCCCTCGACCTCGGCCTGACCGCCCAGCCGACCCTCGCTGCCCACCTCCCGGGCCACACGGGTCACCTCCGCCGCGAAGGCCGACAACTGGTCGACCATCGTGTTGATCGTCGTCTTCAGCTCCAGGATCTCCCCCCGGGCGTCCACATCGATCTTCTTGGACAAGTCCCCGTTGGCCACCGCCGTCGTCACGAGAGCGATGTTGCGGACCTGACCGGTGAGATTGTTGGCCATGGAATTGACGTTGTCGGTGAGGTCCTTCCACGTACCCGCCACATTGGGCACCTGCGCCTGCCCGCCCAGCCGGCCCTCCGTACCCACCTCACGGGCCACCCGCGTGACCTCGTCCGCGAACGCAGACAGCGTGTCGACCATCGTGTTGATGACCCCGGCCAGCGCGGCGACCTCGCCCTTCGCCTCCACCATGATCTTCTGCGAGAGGTCACCACGGGCCACCGCCGTGGCCACCTGCGCGATGGAACGCACCTGACCGGTCAGGTTGTACGCCATGACGTTGACGTTGTCCGTCAGGTCCTTCCACGTACCCGAAACACCCCGGACCGTGGCCTGACCGCCCAGGTTGCCCTCGGTACCCACCTCACGGGCCACCCGCGTGACCTCGTCCGCGAACGCCGACAGCTGGTCGACCATCGTGTTGATGGTCTCCTTCAACTCCAGGATCTCCCCGCGGGCATCGACCCGGATCTTCTGCGAGAGATCACCCTGCGCCACCGCCGTGGTGACCTCGGCGATCGAACGCACCTGCGCGGTCAGGTTGTCGGCCATGACGTTGACCGACTCCGTCAGGTCCTTCCACGTACCGGAGACGCCCTGCACGTCCGCCTGGCCGCCGAGCCGGCCCTCGGTGCCGACCTCCCTGGCCACCCGGGTCACCTCGCCGGCGAATCCGGAGAGCTGGTCGACCATCGTGTTGATGGTCTCCTTCAACTCCAGGATCTCGCCCCGCGCGGTGACGGTGATCTTCTGTGAGAGGTCGCCCTTGGCCACGGCGGTGGCGACCTGGGCGATGGAGCGCACCTGCGCGGTCAGGTTCCCGGCCATGAAGTTGACCGAATCCGTGAGGTCCAGCCAGGCGCCGCCGACTCCCGGTACATCGGCCTGGCCGCCGAGCGTCCCCTCGGTGCCCACCTCGCGGGCCACCCTCGTCACCTCGGAGGTGAACAGGGACAGCTGGTTGACCATCCCGTTGAAGACGGTGGCGATCTCCCCGAGCAGCCCGTCCGCCGCGTCGGGCAGCCTGGTACGGAAATCCCCGTCGCGTACGGCGGTCAGCCCGGCCAGCAGCCTGCGCAGCTCCGCCTCGCCGATCCCGCCCTCACCGGGGAGCGGGGGCACCCCGTCCGCCGGACCCGTGCCAGCTCGCTCGGCCATCCGCTCCCACCTCACACTCGAAACCGACACTCCGACGAACGGGACAAGGCGGACCCCGGTTTCGGGGCGCACCGAGGCGCCCGACTCCACGGGGACACGCCTTCGCCGCACCACCGGTCCGGTGAAGGCTAGCGCCGCCGAAGGGACCATAAGGCACGGTCGATCACACCGGGGACAGTGCATCCGGCCTGCGGTAAAGGGAGATGGGCCGGAAGCCTGCGCACGCGGCCCGAACGGGGCCCGGTGCGAGGTGGCTTGGGAAGCTCCGGGTACCCCGGCGGGTTCCGGGTAGGCGAACCGGTGACATTCACACACAACGGAGGAAACGGGGTGAAGGCAATGGCGGTCAAGGCAGTGGGCTGGGCCCGGTCGTTTCCCGTCTCGGAGGGCGTCCGGGCGGCGCGGGAGTGGACGGCGGGCCACCTGGCGTCGCTGCCGTGGAGCGGTTCGGTGGACGACACCGAGTACTCCGTGCTGATCTGCGTCTCCGAGCTCGTCACCAATGCGCACCTGCACGCGGTCGGTACCGCGCACCTGGTGCTGACCTGGGACGGGCGCTGTCTGCACGTGAGCGTCGCGGACGCCGATCCGCGGCTGCCGCGATGCCGGAAGCCCGCCGCGGACGCGGGCGCCACGTCGGGGCGCGGGCTGGGGATCGTCACGGCGCTGGCCGATTCCCTGGACGTCCACGCGTGCCACGGCGGAAAGTCGATCACCGCGTGCTTCCGGCCCGGCGGCGGACCGGACCCGCATGCGGAGTAGCACGTTGCCCGGATGCGCGTGCGCGGGAGTCCTACCGGCAGCACCCTCCCACCGAGGGCCCGGGCACCGGGTGACCGGTGCGACTTCCCCGCGCCCGGCGCTGGTTCACACCCCGACGGCTGCCTCGACACTCGCGTGCAGGGACAGCACCGTATCGGCCCCGGTCACCGCGAACAGCCTCCGCAGCTGCTCGCCGGGGGCGGCGATCCGCAAAGCCGTGAGGTGGTGCAGCCGCAGGAGCAGGTTCAGGAAGGACGAGTCCCCGAAGGTGATGGAGCCGGCGTCCAGAACCACCAGCGGATGCAGGCCGGCGGCCGCGGTGAGGGCCTCCTCCAGGGGGACCAGCGTGTCCTGGTCGAGCTCCCCCCGGGCCACCACCACCCAGCCCGCCCCGGCCGGGTAGCCGTTCCCGACCACGCTCTGCCCGTGTCCGTCCCCTGTTCCGATCATGTCCGCCTCCCCAGTCGTCAGTCGTACGTCTTGCACAGGGAGTATGCCTGCTCGACGCGCCGCCGCCGTCGTCCCCGACGGGGCGCTCCCCTCCGGCAAGGCTCCCTGGATCGCTGCCCCTTGCCGTGCGTTTCCGGATGTCAGTTGAAGACGTCCAGGACGTCCAGCCAGGAGCCTCCCTCGTCGGCGGAGCGGCGGGGCCGCATCGGGAGCGGATCCGGGTAGGTCTCCGCCGCGGCCCTCGCGCGGACGATGTCCGGCCCGCCGCACGCCTCGACCGCGAAGGCGCCGAAGACCTCGGCGAACGCGGCCGGGTCGCGGAACTCCACGCCGAACGCCCGGCCGTCCCGCAGCGGCACCCACACCACCCGGTCGGCCCGTCTCCATTCCGGCACCGGCTGGTCGTCGGCGGTCGACCGCCCCTCCAGCCACAGCCGGGCCACGTGCAGCAGGTTCACCTTCTCCATCGACATCCGCTTGCGCCGCACCCGCAGTTCACGCGTCGTCAGCTCGACGCGCTGGTCCTTCTTCGGGTACCAGACGACACCGACCCCGAACGGCGCCCACAGCAGGATCCCGATCAACGGCACGACCAGGGCGTCGCCCCAGGTCCGGAGCAGTCCGCCGTCCAGCAGGTACAGGACCCCGAAGACCAGAACCCACTTCGCCGTCATCCGCCAGAACCCGGTGCCCTGCCGGTACAGGACCCGTCGCTTCCCCGTCATCGCCATGCCCCCAAAGCTAACTGCCGCCCCGCGGACCGCCGTAGGCGGGCCCGCGGCGCCGCGGGCCCGCCGCGAGCCGCACGTCCCGGCGAACGAGGAAACCCGATGGCATCGTGGCGTGTAAGCCCTCTCAAGCGGGGCAGAAGCGCCCCCGGCAGCCGTCAGTCAATCGGGAGGGAGCGGCCACCATGCATCGCTCGGCCACCGCTGTAGGCCCCATTCGTGCAGCAGACGCACCGGTACCCACGTGTGACCACGCGTCCACGGGAGCGCCCACGCAGGACGCGGACCTGTTCCAGGTCGAGAACGCACGGGAGATGGCCCCGTCCGATGCCCGTGAGCTGTCGCGCCACTTCTTCGCGAGACTGCGCACGCTGGAGGAGGGGACCCGCGAGTACCAGTACACGCGCAACACCCTGATCGAGATGAATCTCTCGCTCGTGCAGTTCGCGGCGCGGCGCTTCCGGGCCCGCGTGGTCGGCGGCGGCCTCGACATGGACGACATCATCCAGGTGGGAACGATCGGCCTGATCAAGGCCATCGACCGCTACGACCTCGAGCGGGAGGTCGAGTTCTCCACCCTCGCGCTCCCCTACATCATCGGTGAGATCAAGCGCTACTTCCGCGACACCACGTGGGCCGTGCACGTACCGCGCCGCCTGCAGGAGCTGCGTACGGAACTCGCCAAGGCCCAGGAGGCCCTGAGCGACGTCCTGGGCAGGGCGCCGACCGTCAAGGAGCTCGCCCACCACCTGAAGTTGTCCGAGGACGAGGTCATCGACGGGCTGGTGGCCGCGAACGGCTACACGAGCAGTTCCCTCGACGCCGTCGCCGCCGACGGCGACGCGGCGTCCCCGGCGGGCCGCAGCGCCCGGCCGGCGGCGGAACGCCACGGCGCCCTCGATCCCGGCATGGAGCTCTTCGAGGACTTCCACACCCTGGCCCCCCTGCTGGGACAGCTGGACGAACGCGACCGGCTGATCCTGCAGATGCGCTTCGGCCAGGAGCAGACCCAGGCCGAGATCGGCGCCGAACTGGGCATCTCCCAGATGCAGGTCTCCCGCATCCTGTCCCGCACGCTGGCCCGGCTGCGCGCCGGCATGCTCACGGAGTAGGAAATGGACCCGGCGACGCCGGCGGCGCCCGCGATGCCGCTGACCGCCCAGCCGCTACGGGACCGGCCCGGAGCCCGGCTGAGCGGCAGCTGCGACCTGGATTCCCGGCAGTGCCTGTCCGCAGCGCTCGGCGTCGTGACCGCGATCCCCGGACCCGTCGTCCATCTCGACCTGTCCGACGCCCGCCGCACCCACCCCACACTGATCGAAGAAGGCCAGGACCTGCCGAGCCCGGCCTACACCGACGCACCGAGCGCGTCTGCGGACTGCGACCGGCCGCTGCCCGAACCCGAAGGCGAGACAGGCCGGTTCGCGTACGCCCACGGAGGACTGGCCGAGCTGCGCGAGTACGCCGAGGCCTCGGCCCGCAGGACCGCTCTGCCCGCGGCGCGCCGCGGCGACCTGGTCCTGGCCGTCAGCGAAGCGGCGGCCAACTCCCCGTCCACGGAGGCGGGAAGGGCACCCTGCGCCTGTGGACCACCGGCGGCTCCCGGGCGGGAGTCGTCGCCGAGATCCACGACGGCGGCCGCCTGGCCGACCCCCTCGCGGGGCGCCGCCGGCCCTCCCTCGCCTCGGCCAACGGCGGCCGCGGCCTGTGGATGATCCACCAGCTCTGCGATCTGGTCGAGGCCCGGACCCTGGACGACGGCTTCACACTGCGGCTCCACATGGCAACGCCCTGACACCGGAGGTCACCTACACTCAGGGTCGGGCTCGGGTGTCCTCGGGCCACTCGGGGGCATACGGCCAGTCCGGGACACCGACGACGAACTCGCCGGGCGGCCCGGGAACACGAGACAGCGAACACGGCATCGTCGGCACGGGGGTGCGAGAGCACGGTGGAGACCATCGGACCGGAAACGGGAGATCCAGTGAGCGTCGGCCTTCCCGACGGCGGCCAGAGGCGCCGCCTCGCCTTGACGGGCGTCGGGGGCGCGGTGGCCAAGGGCCGCGACTTCACGCGCCGGGCCCTGCGCGACTGGGGCTGGGACGGAACGGAGACCGCCGAGGACGCCCTGCTCCTCGTGTCGGAACTACTGACCAACGCCTCCCTGCATGCGGACGGCTGCCGGGAACTCGTCCTCACGGCCGGGGAAACCCTGCGCATCGAGGTCTGCGACGGCACGACGGTCCTGCCCCTGCTCCACCCGGCCCCGCGGCGCGGCATGCCGGGCGGACACGGCCTGCACATCGTGGAGCGCCTGTCCGACCGCTGGGGCACGCACACCCATGACAACGGCAAGGCCGTCTGGGCCGAGATCGAGGCGTCCCGGCTGAAGTCCGGCAGGCCCGCTGACCGCTGACCGCGCCGGGGGCCCGGCCCGCCGGGCCCGGCCGCCGGCCGTCCCGCGGGGGGAGCGTCGATCCAGCTGCCGGGGGCAGGAGCGTGTCATGACCTCTCATCAGCTCACCTCCCTGTCCCTGGCCCCGGCGAACGGGCCCTCCTGGGTGCACCTGCTCGTCATCGCGTTCGCGCTGATCGTCCTCGTGCACACCCTCGTCCGGCACCGGTAGGACCGGGCGCCGCCGACCGGAGCACCTCACACGTCGGACGTCGGACGTCGCCCGTACCGACCCGCTCCGGCCGGGAGTTCCTCAGATGCGGTGCCCGCCCGTCGCGCCGGGCGCTGTCGGAGCCCGGTCCAGGAGGACGCGGGGCAGGGCGCCGGGGTGCTTCTCCGCCAGCCAGGCCACGAGTTGCTCGCGTACCGCGCAGCGCACCGTCCACAGGTCGTCGGCGTCCCTGGCGGTGACGATGGCCCGCACCACGATGGTGGAGGGCGTCGTCTCCGTGACGGCGATGTCCCAGCCTCGGCCGTCCCACTCCGGGCAGGCGTGCAGGATCTCGTGGGCCTTGTCCCGTATGAGGTCGACGGGCGCGCTGTGGTCACAGTGGAGGAAGACGGTCCCGGTCATCTGGACTCCGCCGCGCGACCAGTTCTCGAAGGGACGGGTCGTGAAGTACGAGACGGGCATGGTGATGCGGCGCTCGTCCCAGGTGCGGACGGCGAGGAACGTCAGGGTGATGTCCTCGACCACTCCCCACTCGCCGGCGACCACGACCGTGTCCCCGATGCGCACCATGTCACCGAAGGCGATCTGGAAGCCCGCGAAGAGGTTCCCGAGAGTGGACTGGGCCGCCACGCCCGCCACGATGCCGATGATCCCGGCGGAAGCGAGCACGGACGTGCCGAGCGCGCGGAAGCTCGGGAAGGTGAGCAGCATCGCGGCGAGCGCGATCACGGCCACGACGACCGTCACGACCCTCGTGATCAGCGTCACCTGCGTACGGACCCGGCGCACCCGGGCCGGGTCGCGGGTTCCGGTGGCGTAGCGGGCGTACCCCGACTCGACGACGGCGGAGGCCACGACCACGATCAGCCAGGCACCGGCGCCGATCAGGGCCAGGGCGAGGACCCGGCCCGCGACAGCGGCGTTGTCCCGCAGAGGCGGCCACGCGATCTGCCGGTAGGCGCCTTTGAACAGTGCGGCGAGCAGGACGATCTGCAGGGCGTGGCGACAGCGGCGCAGCAGGTTCCACAACGGCGTTTCGGGGTGTCGCGCGTCGGCACTGCGGAGCAGTCGGTCGACGGCCCAGCCCGCCAGGGCGGTGAGCAGGATCGAGCCCCCGAGGATCGTCAGGAGGCGAAGAGCGGTGTTCATGTCTCCCCAGTGGGTGGTGGAAGCGGCACGGACTCCCGCGCACCTGCCCCACGTCAGGGACCTGACACGGGGAGCGCCCCGGCCGCTCCCCGTTCCGGGGGGCGGCCGGGGCGCTCAGGCCCACGTGGGGGCTCACCTCTCGCGGTGGAAGGCCTTCCGCCAACCCGCGCCACGCGGCTTCGAGACCGGCTCGGCTTCCTTCGGTTCCGGGCTCGGTTCCGTCCTCGGCGCCGGCACGGGCGCGCCCTGCCGGGGTCGGCGGTGCCACCAGTGCCTGCGGCGCGGGTGCACGGCCCGGCCCAGGCGGCGGCCGATCAGCAGGTAGCCGAGGAGGGCTCCGGTGGTGTTGAGGATGACGTCGTCGATGTCGAAGACGCGTCCCGTGACGAGGGCGCCCTGGATCAGTTCCACCAGCGTCATCAGACAGATCGTCACCGCGGCGACGCGCAGCAGCCCTCGGGCCGGGGGCATGAGGACGGGCAGGAGCACCCCGAACGGCAGGCCCAGCAGCAGGTTTCCGCCCAGCTGGCGCACCGCCTCGAAGGTCGACGCACCGTCCAGGTAGGCGCTGATCGAATGGCCGGGCTGGACGTTGCTGTGCACCAGGGCCACCGAGGCGGCGGACGGTTCCAGCGTGAGCCGCGCCAGGACCACGCTGAACAGGACGGTCCCGACGAAGGCCGCCAGCATGGCCAGCGCCCGGATGACCGGGTGCACCGGACGGCGTCGTCGCCAGGTGGCTGCTGCGGCTTCTCTGTCGGGGCCCTCAACGCGCCGCAGCGCGAGTCTCCATGTCATGGCGGCTCGTCTGCCCTGCGAAGGCTCCGGTACGCCCCCGGGGAGTGAGAACCCGGTAGGAGCAGATCAAGAACGCTCCGGAGTTCCACCGCGAGAAGCACCTCGACGACGTCGGCTACCGCGAGGAGCTCGGGACCTACTACTCCATCGGCGGCTTCGGCGGCCGCATCATCTGAATCCGCCCCGGAGATGCGACTGGGCCCGGACTCGAAGAGTCCGGGCCCAGTGCCGTGCCCGCCGCCCCGGCCGCGCACGGGGGAAGCCGCGTACGCAAGGAGCCGGCGCGTCGCAGCGCCGGTCATCCCCGGCAGGTCATCCCCGTACGAGGGCGCGCACGTTCTCGACACTGCCGCAGTCGGCAGCGAGCTGCCGCTCCCGCTCCCGGAGGAAGGCCGCCCCGAGCTCGGCCCGTCGGTCGTCCGGGACGTTCTCCCGGGCACCGTTGAGGATGGTGCGCTCCTCCTCGTCGAGGTGGTGGGAGACCGCCTTGACGAGGTCCTCCAGGCGCCCGTCCCACGCGTCGGAACCCACTTCGGACACCTCCAGCAGGGCCAGGAGGGCCTCGTTGCCCTCGGCGTGCTCCTTGGCCCCGTGCTCCACCTCCGCGTTGTCGACGTCCTTGAACCGTTTCAGGGCCCCGTACACCTCGGACTCCTCCGCCTCGCCGTGCGCGACGAGGAGCGCGGAGAGTTTCGCGAGGGCGCCCGCCCGGTCGGCCTCCACGCTGCGCATCCGGCGGAAGAGTTCCTCCATCGTGCGGTGGTCCTTGAGGATCAAGGCGACGACGTCCTGGTTCTCGTGTGTGTCCGCGGCCATGCCACGTCCCTCCTCCGCTTCGGGGGTTCGTTTCGCATGGTCGCCTGCTCCGTGCCGACGGGTTCAAACCCCGGGGACGGGGTGGTGCAGGGCGGGTTTGTCCGCCGTCCGGCAGGGCAGCCGCGCCGACTGGGACGTAAAGCCCCCGAACGGAGGACGGAGATGTCGACCCATTCACTGATAGCCGTCATCGTCGTGGCGGCGGTCGTCGTGATCGCGCTCATCGCACTGCTGTGGGCACTGTCCCGACGACGCCGCCTGCGCGAGCGGTTCGGCCCGGAGTACGAGCGCACCGTGAAGGAACGCGGGGACAGGCGGGCCGCCGAGCGGGACCTGCGCGCCCGTGAGGAGCGGCACGGCCGTCTCGGCATCAAGGAGCTGCCGCCCGAGCGCAAGCAGGAGTACGCGGACGAATGGACCGGTGTCCAACGGCGGTTCGTGGACGGGCCCGAACGCTCCGTGGCCGAGGCCGACGAACTGGTGACCCGGCTGATGGGTGCGCGCGGCTATCCCACCGAGGGGTACCGGGAGCAGGTGCGGGACCTCTCCGTGGAGCACGGCCACGCACTGGAGCAGTACCGGGCCGCCCACGCGGCCAAGGTGCGCGGCGGTGCGGGCGAGGCAACGACAGAGCAGCTGCGGGAGGCGATGGTGCACTACCGCACCCTCTTCGAGGAGCTGCTCTCCGACCAGAGGAGCCGATGACATGAAGAAGATCTACGAGGACAACGCCGGACGGGGAGCGGCGTCCGAGCCCGTGCTCACGGCGGAGGACCTCGCTCGTCCCACGCCTCCGACCTCGCCTCCGACCTCACCTCCGACCTCGCCTCCGACCGCAGCGGTACCCGCGGACGGGACCGCGGACGGGATCGCGGATCGGACCGCGGATCGGACCGCGGATCGGACTGCGGATCGGCCCGCGGACGGACCCGGCGGCCGCCCGGAATCGCATGCGGGGTCCGCGAGCGGGGATGGACCGCTCCTGGGAGCCGCCGAGGCGGAGCGCTACCACACCACGTGGAGCGAGATCCAGGGCCGGTTCGTGGACGACCCGCAGGAGGCGGTCCGGTCGGCGGACGTCCTGGTGTCGGAGGTCATGCTCACCTTCTCGGACACTCTCTCCGCACGCCGGGACGGGCTGGAGAAGCAGTGGAACCGCGGTGAGGACGTGGCCACCGAGGATCTGCGGCAGGCTCTGCGCGCCTATCGCTCACTGGTGGACCGGCTGCTCGCCACCTGAGCCCCCGGACCCTGTGTCGACATCCGGGTCCTTCGCCGCGGCCGGCCCGGAAGGCGGCCGCGGCGAGGGACTCTGCGCCATCCGGAGCAACGGGGGCGTGTTCCCTCCGGGCTGCCCGTCGTCCGGCGCCCGGGCGGTGGATAGTCGGTCGGGCGGCCGGCCGCACGGGCTGCCGGCCTCGCGGCCAGGCGATACAGGGAGAGTGGATCCGATGGCGAAGAAGGCATTGCTGACCTGCACCTTGGCGGTCGGAGTACTGATCGGGCCACTGAGCACGGCCGGTTGGACGGCGGAGGGGCTCGCCGCCGGGGACGGACGGGCCAGGTCCGGCCCCGTGGGCGTGGTCGAGACCCGCGCGCCGCTCAACGTCCGAGAGAGGCCGACCGTGTACTCGGACGTGGTGAAGAAGCTGCATCCGCACGAGCGGGTGCTCCTCGTGTGCCAGAAGCGCGGGGGCTGGGTGGACGGCAACCCGGTCTGGTACCGCCTGCACGGCTCGAAGGGCTGGGTCTCGGCCCGCTACGTCCACAACCTCCAGCCGGTCCGCCCCTGCTGAGAGCACGGCGTGCGGTGGACAACCGCAAAGGAAACGGCCCCCGGTGTTCGGGGGCCGTTTCCTTTGCGGGCGCCGTCGCTCACGCGGTGGAGGACAGCGCACGTATCTTTCCTCCCGCTGTGCGCAGCCCACGCCTCTCCTGCGCGGTGAGCCCGCCCCAGACGCCGAACGGCTCTCCCACCTCCAGCGCGTGCCGCAGGCAGTCGCGCTGCACCGGGCACAGCGCGCACACTTCCTTCGCCGCGGCGTCCCGCTCCTCCCGCTCCGCACGTTGCTCGCCCGTGGGGTAGAAGAAGAGGCGCGAGCCCAGTCCCCGGCAGGCGGCGTCCTCCTGCCACGACCAATGGTGCTCGGCACGACCCGGCAGACGCGACACGTTTCCCACCTCGGAACCTCCCATCGGAGACGGCCCGGATTCGGAGCGGATCCGGAACGGATGCCCTCGTTCGGACCTGATTCGGATACACAACGCCCTTTCGTCTGGCCCGGAACGCTCGGTTCAAACAGACCGCCCGCGTCGTGCACGGCGGCTTCGGCGGGCGAGCAGGGCCGCAGTCATCACGCCGGCGGCCGTGGCCACCGCCGTCGGGTGGCGGCGCATCGCGGTCGCTGTCCGAACGGCCTTGCCCCGTGCGGAATCGAGCCTCTTGTCCTGCACCAGGCGGCCGACGCGCGATGCCGCCTTCTCCCGCAGCCGCACGGCGGTCTTGTGGACCTGCTCCGAGGCGCCCGCCCTGGACTTCAGCGCTTCGACCGTCCGGCCGAGTTCCTTTCGGGCCCGTCCGGCCTGCCGGCGGAGCTCCCGTGTGCCGGGGACCGACGTGATCCCGTGCGATCCGGTCGCCTTCTTCGCCGTCTTCGTCATCGTCGTCATCATTCGGGTTCCCTGTCCGTCGAGTCCTCCGCCTGCCCGCGGGCCGGCCGGGTGCCGTTCGCCGCGCGATGTCCGCCTGGCGGGTGGTGCGCGGATACCCGGCAACGGTCCGATGACGCGGCCGAGTCGGTCCCGAAACGGGCTGGTGGCCCGCCCCCGAACGGGGCGGGCCACCAACGGACCGGGATCGGGCGGTGCCACCGCCGGCTACCAGTAATGACGTCGGCCGCCCACGGCGTGTCCGACCGAGCCCAGGATCCACAACACCGCCCCCACCACGAGCAGGATGACGCCGATGGTCCACAGAACGGAGATTCCGGTCAGGAATCCGATGAGCAGGAGGATGAGTCCGGCGAAAATCATGTTGTCCTCACTCGCGCGTCGGGAAAGCGGCGAAGCAGGTGGCTCCGCAGCGGTGCCTCGGCCCGCGCCTACCCTCGAACGCCGTCCTTATCTGCCGACTCGTGATGACGTCCTGGTGGGGGCGCCGTTCAGGCCGACAGGTCGAGCTCGTAGACCTGTCCGATCAGATCCGCGCCGAAGCTGTGGTGCGGCTCCTCCTCCACGAGCCGGAAGCCGGTGGCCAGATAGATCCCGCGCGCGGCCACCAGGGTGTCGTTGGTCCACAGCCGGATCCGCTCGTACCCCGCCTCGCGGGCGAAGCCCACGCACTGTGCCACCAGGCGCGAGCCCAGGCGGTGGCCACGTGCGGCAGGGTCCACGAGGAGGATCCGTAGTTTGGCCGTGCCCCCCTTGGCCTCGTCGGCCTCGTCGGCCCCCTTGGCCTCGTCGGCCTCCTTGTCCGCCACGCAGAACACGCTCCCGACGCGCCGGCCGTCCAGTTCCGCGATCCAGGCCGCCTCGCGGGAGGGATCGTGGCCCGCCGCGTAGTCCGCGACGATGCGCGCGACCAGGGCCTCGAAGCTGGTGTCCCAGCCGAATTCCTTCGCGTACTGCTCTCCGTGGGCCATCACGACCCAGCCGAGATCACCCGGCTCCCCCAGCGGCCGGATCACCGCACGGACCTCGTTCATCGGGACTTCCTCTCCGAGCGACTGGCACGTCCGAGCCACTGAAACGACTGTTTCAGTAAAGCATAATGTCCGGATGACCCCCTCCGCCCGTGACGACTCCGCCCGCGCCGATTCCGCCCGCAAGCAGCAGCTCCTGGAGCTCGCCTACGCGCACGTGCTCGATCACGGGCTGGCGGACATGTCCCTGCGGCCCCTGGCCGAGGCCATCGGCAGCAGTCCGCGCGTCCTCCTCTTCCTGTTCGGCAGCAAGGACGCCCTGGTGCAGGCACTGCTCGCGCGGGCCCGGCAGGACGAGACGGGGATGCTCGAAGCCGTGCACCGGGCCCTGCCGGAGCACGGCCTCGCCCGCACGGGCGAGTTGGTGTGGAGCTGGCTCGCCGACCCGCGACACCGCAAGGTCCTCACCCTCTGGGTCGAGGGCTACGCACGCTCGCTGAGCGGCGGCACGGGCCCCTGGGCGGGCTTCGCGGAGCGGACGATCGCCGACTGGCTGGAGGTCTTCGCGGCCGCCCAGCCGCCGGCCCACCGCGACACGCCCGAGGGGCTCGCCGAGCGCACCCTGCTGCTCTCGGTCCTGCGCGGGGCGCTGCTGGACCTCCTGGCGAGCCGTGACGAGCAGCGCACCACGGCGGCCGTGACCGCACACCTCCGCACCCTGAGGGCTCCCGACGACGCGCCGGCGCACCGCGACCGGTCCGGGAACGGGGCCACCGGCA
The DNA here is from genome assembly GCF_040612195.1 of Streptomyces sp. NPDC006450. Taxonomy (NCBI): domain Bacteria; kingdom Bacillati; phylum Actinomycetota; class Actinomycetes; order Kitasatosporales; family Streptomycetaceae; genus Streptomyces; species Streptomyces sp. NPDC006450. The sequence continues at coordinate 26,236 of NZ_JBEXPT010000013.1, forward strand.
GGACCGACCGCGCCACCCGGACGATCGCCGCGCCGCGGGCGGCCGTCTACGCCGCCCTCCTCGACCGCGAGTCCCTCGAGGCCTGGCTCCCGCCGGACGGTACGAACGGGCGGATCGAGCGGTGGGACCCGACGCCCGGCGGTGGCTTCCGGATGGTCCTCACCCACCTCGACCCCGCTGACGGCCCCGGCAAGACCTCCGACGCGACGGACGTGGTCGACGTACGGTTCACCGGCCTGGTGCCGCCGGAACGCGTGGTGCAGCAGGCCGTGTTCGAGTCCGACGACCCGTCCTACGCCGGCACCATGACGTTGACCTGGCACCTCGCCGCCTCCGGCGCCTCCACTGAGGTCACCGAGGTGACCGTCACCGCCACCGACGTGCCGCCGGGCATCGACCAGGCGGACCACGAGGCGGGCATCGCCTCCTCGCTGGCCCACCTGGCGTCGTACGTCGAAGCGGCCCGATGACCCCCGGACGACCTGAGCGGTGGTGCTACGTGCTCACCGAGGTGGGAGCCGCTTCGGGCATGGGGCCGGACTGGTCCCGCAGTTCGGGCCGCTGCGGCCCGAGGGCCGGGATCAGCGCGGCGATGGCTCCGGACAGCAGGGCGAAACCGCCGCCCAACAGCAGGCCGGTGCAAAAGCCCGCCTCCGAGGTGAAGGTGGACCCGCCGGCCGTGGTGGTCGTCCGGGCCAGGACCACACCGACGACGGCGGCGCCGACGGCGGTGCCCAGGGAGCGCATGAGGGCGTTGAACCCGTTGGCGGCCCCGGATTCCGTCACGGGTACCGCGCTCATGATCAGCGCGGGCATGGCTCCGTAGGCGAGGGCGACACCGCCGTTGATGACCATGAACGCGGCCATCAGCCCGGCTGCCGTGCCGGAGAAGAGCAGGGCGACGCCGTACCCGGCGGCGAGGACGAGCGCTCCGCACACGAGGGTGACCTTGGGGCCGCGTGCGTTGCTGAGGCGGCCCCCGAGGGGGGACACGGCCATCATCACGAGCCCGCCGGGGAGCATCCAGAGGCCGGCCGCCAGCATGGACCGGCCCAGGCCGTAGCCGGTGGCGGCGGGCAACTGCAGAAGTTGCGGGACCACCAGCATGCCGGCGTACATGCCGAAGCCGATGGCGACCGAAGCGAGGTTGGTCAGCAGGACGCGCGGGCGGACCGTGGTGCGCAGGTCGACCAGCGGGTCGGTGGTGCGCCATTCGAACCACCCCCAGGCGGCCAGGACCACGACGGTGGTGGCGATCAGGCCGAGAACGGTGGCGGAGCCCCAGCCCCAGTCGGAGCCCTTGGACACGAACAGCAGCAGGGACACCAGGCCCGCCGCGAGGCCCAGCGCGCCCACCACGTCGAAGCGTTGGCCCTTGGCCGCGGCCGGAGCATCGGGGACGAAGGCCACGATCAGGACGGCGACGCAGCCGGCGAGCGCAGCGGATCCCCAGAACAGGAAGCGCCAGCTCGTGTACTGGGCGACGGCCGCGGAGACCGGGAGGCCGATGCCGCCGCCGATGCCCATGGAGGCGCTCACGAGGGCGATGGAGGAACTGAGTTTCTGCGCGGGGAGGATGTCGCGGAGCAGGGCGATGCCCAGCGGGATCATGCCCATGCCCACGCCTTGCAGGCCGCGCCCGACGACCATCTGGACGACGCCGCCCGCCAGCGCGCACACCACCGATCCGATGATCAGCGGGAGGCAACAGGCCAGGAGCATCCGGCGCTTGCCGAGCATGTCGCCCAGGCGCCCGCTGATCGGTACGGACACTCCTGCCACCAGGAGGGTGGCGGTGACGACCCAGGCCGAGTTGGAGGCGGACGTGCGGAGGATGTCCGGCAGGTCGGGCAGCAGGGGCGTGACCAGTGTCTGCATGACGGCTGCGGCGACGCCCGCGAGTGCGAGCGTCGCGATCACCTTGCCGGTCCGGGGGGAGGCCGTGGGCGACTGCTGCATGAAGGGGTCCTAGGGGCGTGAGCCGCAAGCCCGGCCGGCCGGCCGGCACGGGGCGCACGACGTACGGAGGGGTCTGCCCGGCGATGCACGGGGTACGAGGTCGGCGCACAGCACAATCAGTAGTCAACTATCAGTTCGCGGTGTGCGACGTGTCAACAAGATCCGATCGTCGACTATCAGTTGTATGGTCGACCGCGTGCCGACCGAGAGCCCCAGACCCCTGCGCGCCGACGCCGTGCGCAACATCGAGAAGATCGTCGGAGCGGCACGCGACGTGTACGCCGAGCTGGGACCCGAGGCGCCGCTCGACGAGATCGCGCGGCGGGCCGGGGTGGGCATCGCCACGCTCTTCCGCCGCTTCCCCGACAAGGCCGCCCTGCTCCGGGCCGTGCTCGACCAGCAGTTCACCCAGGACGTCCTCCCGGCCATCCACCGCGGGCTGGCCGACGAGGACCCCCGCCGCGGCCTGACCGGCGTACTCGAAGCCGCCCTGACCTCGGCGGCCGACGAGCACCACGTACTGACGGCCGCCCGGAACGCCGGTGTCCTGTCCGAGGAGACCCGCGCCCGGTTCTTCGACGCGCTCGACCCCCTGGTGACCCGGGGGCAGCAGGCCGGGGTGATCCGGGGGGACCTCGTGCCCGACGATCTGAAGAGGATCATGAGCATGCTCGTCAGCGTGCTGTGGACCATGGACCCCGCCGAGGAGGGCTGGCGCCGCTACGTGACCCTGCTCATGGACGGCCTGAGCCCCGCCGCGGCGAGCCCCCTGCCCCACCCGGCTCCCCCGCTGCTGCGCCGCCCGCAGGAATGATCCCCCTCGGGGCGCAGAGCGCCAGCACGGATCAGTTCGTGCGGCGTGCCGCCCAGACGGAGCGTTCGGTACGCACGGCGAGGTCGTCGCGGCGCAGGATGCTCTCGGGGCCGTCGGTGTCGAGCAGCCGGTCGAGCGCGGCGAGGTCTTCGGGCGCCAGGGTGTCGACGATGCCGCGGCGCAGGCGCTGCAGGCTGCCGAGGGCGTACGCACCGACCGCCTCGCTGCGGGAGCCCTCGATGTTCACGTTGATCACGCGGTCGCCGTCGAGGGCGAACCCGGCCGCGGTGAGCTTGGGTCCCCAGTCGGCGCCGCGGTGGGGCACGTGCTCGGCGTGGTGGCTCTCGCTCGCGGTGTGGCAGCGCTCCTCCAGTCCGGGCCGGCCTTCGGGAGCGTCCTCCGGCAGGAAGCGGGGGAAGCCCGCCAGCTCGACGACGGCGAACAGTCCGCCGGGGGCGAGCAGTTCCCGGACCGTGCGCAGGGCCTGGTCCGGGTCGGCCATGTGGTGCATCGAGGCCGAGGCCCACACCAGGTCCGGCGTACCGAGGTCGGGCCACTCGGCCTCGTCGAGGTCGGCCTGCACGGTGCGGACGCGGTCCTCGACACCCCGGGCGCACGCCTTCTCCCTCAGGCGCTGCAGGTGCGCCGCCGAGGAGTCGACGGCGGTGACGTGCGCGTCGGGGAACCGGTCGAGCAGGGCGAAGGTGCCGGCTCCCGTGCCGCAGCCCAGGTCCACGATGTGGCGAGGGGGCTCGTGCAGGGGCAGCCACGTGGTGATGTCGGCGATGTGCTCGGCGAGCACATCGGCGTCCATGTCGAGGATCTCCGCCTGGCCGTCGGCCTCGTGGTGGACGTGGCCGGGCTGGGCCTGGCCGTGGTCAGGGCCGTGGTGGCCGTGACCGGGCCGGCCGTGGGCGGCGACGTGGCTGTGCTGGGGTGCGTGCTGTGCGTGGGTCATGCCTCGACGGTAGGCCGACCATGCGCTTGCCGCATGCATCCTTGCCGGTGAGGCAAGAAGATGGTCCCGCGGCCCCCGGAACGCGCAAGACGCCCGCGCCCGAGGCGCCGTCCGGGAGCGGCGGGGTACCGCGCATCCTCAAGGGCCCGGCCCCTGAACCGCACCTTGGCCGCCCCCGTCGACCCCCGCCTCACCGACTCCGCTGTCGCGCTGGTGGCCGCGGCGGGCGTCCCGGTCGAAGATCCCCAGGATCTCGCACGGACCGCCCTCGGCCCCGATCGCGTGCGGCATCATCGTGGGGAACTCCGCGCACTGGTTGGTCTCGATGCGCAGGCGGCGGTGCCCCAGCATGAGGATCGCGGTGCCGGAGAGCACCACGAGCCATTCGCGCCCGGGGTGCGCGCGCATGCGGGAGGGGTTGTCCGGCGGCGGCTCGGTCATGCGCTGGCGGATGACCGTCATCCCCGGTTCGCCCTTGATCGGCCAGCGCATCTGCCCGCGGGCGGCGTCGATCATCGGGCTGGTGACGACATCGTCGGCGGCCGTCTCCACGAGCTGGTCCAAGGTGGTGTCCAGCGCGCGGGCGAGCGTGACCAGGCTGTCCAGCGCCAGACGGCGCTGGCCGTTCTCGATGCGGCTGAGCGTCGACTGGCTGAGCCGGGCACGCGTGGCCAGTTCCTCCAGGGACCAGCCCTGCGCCACCCGCAGCGCTCGGATGCGTTTGCGTACCAGGCTGTCCAGATCGCCATCTGCTTGCGTCATAGGCAAGATTGTATGCCCGTGCTGCAAGTCGCGGATAGCGTCGTGTACAGAGGCGCCGGAGCACCACCGGGCCGATACGCAGAGATCTCCTGAGGGGAATCCGACGACATGCCCACGACGACTACCGCATACGCGACCGACGCACTTCCGGACGGGACCGTCGACGCCGTGGTGATCGGCGGCGGCGCCGCCGGTCTGAACGGCGCGCTGATGCTCGCCCGCTCCCGCCGTTCGGTCGTCGTGATCGACAGCGGCACCCCCCGCAACGCTCCCGCCGAGGGCGTGCACGGCCTGCTCGGCCTGGACGGCACCCCGCCGGCGGAACTGTACGGGCGGGGCCGTGAGGAAGTACGCAGCTACGGCGGCCTCGTCGTCTCCGGCGAGGTCTCCGCCGCCGAGCACGCCGATCCGTCCCCCCACGGCGACCTGCGCTTCACCGTCACCCTGACCGACGGCCGCGTCCTGACGGCGCGGCGCCTGCTGGTGGCCACCGGCCTGCGCGACGTCCTGCCCGAGCTGCCCGGACTGGCGGAGCACTGGGGCCGCGGCGTGGTGCACTGCCCGTACTGCCACGGCTGGGAGGTACGCGACGAGCCGATCGGCGTCCTCGCCACCGGCCTCGCATCGATCCACCACGCTCTGCTGTTCCGTCAGCTCAGCGACGACCTCGCCTACTTCACCCACGGCACCGCACTGGACGACGAGACCCGTGCGCGCTTCGCCGCACGCGCCATCCGCGTCATCGACACCCCGGTCGAGGAGGTCGTGGGGGACGGCGACGGCGGCATCCGAGGCGTGCGCCTGGCCGACGGGCCGCTCGTCGAGCGTCGCGTCCTCGCGGTGGCGACCACGCCCGTGGCCCGTACCGAGGGCCTCGCGGGCCTCGGCCTGCCGTTGGAGGAGCTCCCCGGCGGCGGCCGCCGCTTCGTCTCCGGCGCGGCCGGCGCCACCGACGTGCCGGGGGTGTGGGTGGCGGGCAACGTCACCGACCCGATCGCCCAGGTCGGGTCCTCCGCCGCGGCCGGGGCGCTGGCCGGCGCGCACATCAACGCCCTCCTCGCCGTCGCCGACACCGACGCGGCGGTCGCGGCCCTCGCCCCGGTGGGGACTCCCGCCACCACCTGACCCGGCGGGCGCGCGAGCAGCTGCCCGCCCGCGCCCGGGGCCGGGGGGTCGCGAGTTCCCTGGTCGAGCACTGCTGCGCCGCGCTCTTCGCCGCGGGAGCGTCCCGGATCATCACCGACGTGGAGAGCGGCAACGCGGCCTCCGCCGCGATGATGCGGCGCAACGGGTTCACCGAGAAGGTCACCGTCACCCTCTTCGTCCGCCCGAACCCGCGGGAACACGCGGGCACGGTCTCGTACGCCCCTCAGGATCCGGCCAGGTTCCGGCTGCGCCGCGCCGCCCGGGCCGGCGCGGGCCCCGCGGGCACAGGCCCCGCGGGCACAGGCGCGGCAGCCGCGGGGCCGCTCGCGTAGGCGACCGGTCCGGCGCATGCGCGCGCCCTGACGTGCGCCCGCGCGCCTCCGCGCGCCCCCGCAGCAGGGATGACCGCGGACCGGAGCCCCCACGAACATGAACTGCCGCCATCATCCGTAGCAATTCGGCCATCACGGGGGAACCATGGGACGACGCTGGCTGGTCACGGGATGCTCCTCGGGGCTCGGGCACGCACTGGCCACCGCGGCGGCCGGGGCCGGGGACGAACTGGCCGTCACCGCCCGCAAGACCGCGGACCTGGAGGATCTGGCCGCCGCCTGGCCCGGACGGATCGTCCCGATCCCGCTCGAACTGCGGGACGACGCTTCCTGCGAGGAGGCCGTCCGCACCGCGGCCGAGCGCCTGGGCGGCATCGACATCCTCGTCAACAACGCCGCCGTCGGGCTGTTCGGCGCGGTCGAGGAGGTCTCGGACGCCGAACTCCGCGACCAGTTGGAGACCCTGGTCGTCGGCCCCTGGCGGCTCGCGCGCCTGGTCCTGCCGCTGATGCGGGCCCAGGGGCACGGCCACATCGTCAATGTCTCGTCCGTGGTGGGCCGGATGGCCTTCCCCGGTCTGGCGGCCTACACCGCGGGGAAGCACGCCCTCGAAGGCATGAGCCGGACCCTCGCCATGGAGGCGGCTCCCCACAACATCCGCGTCACCGTCATCGAACCGGGCATGTTCGCGACGCGCTACGGCACCTCCATGGCCGAAGCCGCCCACCGGGTTCCCGCCTACGACGCCACCAACCGCGAGATGCTCGAGGGGGCCCGGGGTCTCGCGGACAGCCCCGAGACCGGGCGCCCGGAGTACTTCGCCGCGCGGGTCCTGGACATCGTCGACGCCGAGGGCCCCACTCCCCTGCGGATCCCCGTCGGCGACGACGCCTACGGGTACCTGGACGCCTCGGAGGAGGCGGACCGCGCCGACCACGCCGCGGCCCGCCTCCTCGTCCAGGGCCCGCCCGGGGTCTGACGGCGGGCCGCTGGGCCGTCTGATCAGGCGGGGAGCCGGTTCATTTTGTTCCTCGGCGCCGCCCTCTCCGAGGACGAGTCCCGCGGAGAACTTCGCCGGGGACGAGACGCGCACCTCGCGCCACACGAACGCGAGGACCCCCACACCCTGGAGGACCCCGTACGCACCGGCCGAAAGGACGGTGCGTACGGGAGGCGGGACAGGGGACAAGGTCCCTGAGTGCCCGCAGTGCCCGGGGTCAGGGGGCCATCTCGTAGGACCCCGCCAGGGCCTCCACCCGGGCCCACACGCGCGCCGAGCGGTCCGCGTCCACGGCCGGGCGGCGGACCGCGCCCAGGGCCCAGGCCTGCTGGTCCTCGGTGGCGGAGTCCTTGCCGTGCAGTTCGACGGCGTGCGCGGAGAAGTCCCGTACGAGGACGCCGAACAGCTCGTCGAGCACGTCCTCGTCCAGGCCGGTCAGGCGGGCCTGTTCCAGGACGAGCTGGCCGTGCACCACCAGGGCGAAGAGCTGGCCGACCGCCAGCAGGAGGTCGAGGTCGCGGCTCTGCCGCTCGTCGGGGGCGGCGGTCTCGACGAACGCGCAGAGGGCGTCCGCCTGCTCGCGCAGCCGGGCGACGTTGGGCACGGCGGCGTACGCGTCGTAGGCCGGGCGCCAGTCGTGGAACCGTACGGATCCCAGACCGCGGGCCGGGCCCTGACGGAAGAGGAACGCGTCGTCGGCCGCGTCGAGGCGGGTCGGGACGGGGGCGTAGTCGGCCGGTTCCAGCAGGTGGTTGCGCATGAACTTGAGGATGAGCGCCAGGTTGACGTGGACCGTGCCCTCCAGCTTGGGCAGGCCGCGGATCTCGACGGCCGCCTGGGCGAAGTAGGTGTCCTTCTCGAAGCCCTTGGCCGCGATGACGTCCCACATCAGGTCGATGACCTTCTCGCCCTCCGTGGTCACCTTCATCTTGGTCATGGGGTTGAAGAGGAGGTAGCGGCGGTCGTCGGGGCCGGCGGAGCGGAAGTAGTCGACGGCGCGGTCGCTGAACAGCTTCATTCCGACGAGGCGCACGTAGGCGTCGGTCAGCTCGCGCCGCACGTGCGGGAAGGCGGTGACGGGGCGGCCGTAGAGGACGCGGCCCTGGGCGTGGGTGACGGCCTCGTACATCGCGTGCTCGCAGATGCCGATCGAGGCGGTGCAGAGGTTGAACTTGCCGACGTTGACGGTGTTGAGGGCCGCGTCGAAGGCGGCGCGGCCGGTGTGCAGGACGTCTTCGGCGCCGACCGGGTAGTCCGTGAGGCGGAACTCGCTGACGTACTTGGAGGAGTCGACGACGTTCTTCACCACGTCGTAGGCGGGGTGGCGGCTGTCGGCGGCGAAGAAGACGTACCCGTCCGGGCCCTCGATGTCGGTGCGGCGGCCGAAGACGGAGACGAGTCCGGCGGCGTTGCCGTTGCCGATGTAGTACTTCGAGCCGTTGGCCCGGAACCCGCCGGCACCGTCGCCATCCGGCTCCAGCAGCATGTCGGTGTTGTAGATGTCCGCGCCGCGGGTCTTCTCCGACAGGCCGAACGCGAACACCTCGCCCGTGTCGAGGAGTTCTGCGGCACGGTCGCGGGCGGCGGCGTTGTCGCTCTGCCAGACGGGCCCGAGACCGAGGATGGTGACCTGCCACGCGTACCAGTAGTCGAGGCCGTAGAAGCCGAGGATCTCGTTGAGGGCGGCGATGCGCGCGGTGTCCCAGCGCTTGTCGGGCCCGTCCTGGCCTGCGGCCGGCCGCGGGGTGAGGAAGGTCGCGAAGAGCCCCTCCTTCGCGGAGAACGCGAGGAAGTCCCCCAGCCAGGCGCGGGTGCGGTAGTCCTCGATCAGCCGGCGCTTGCCGCGCTCCTCGAACCAGTCGACCGTCGCGCGCAGCAGGCGGCGGGTCTCGGGGTCGAAGTGCGCGGGGTCGTAGGTGCGCGGGTTGAACAGCAGCGGGTCGCTCATGGGCGTTCGCCTTCCGGTCGGAGGATGCGTCGAATGTCGGATGAGGGGTGAAGGGGGCGAGGAGGAAGCGGCGGCGGGTCAGCGGGCCGTGAGGCGGTGGAGGGTGGCCAGTACGTCCTCCAGCCAGGCGAGCTGCATGCGCTCGTAGGCGATGCCGCCGCGGAGCACGACGTGCTGGAGTTCCCGCCCGGCGTCGGAGGGGCCGGGAGCCTCGGGTCCGGTGAAGTCGCGGAGCTCCCCCGCGAGGTAGTGCGTGAGCCGGTCGGCGTGCGTCCGGTGGTGCCGCTCGACCTCGCGGATCAGGGCGGCCGGATCGTCGAAGGCCGCGCCGCGGATCTTCACGGCGAGCTCGTGGCGGACGGTGTCCGCCTGGATCGGCTCGTGGAGCCAGGCCGAGAGGGCGGCCCGGCCGGCCGTGGTGACCGAGTACTCCTTCTTGTCCGGCCGGGTCCGCTGCGGCACTTCGCGGACGTCGAGCCGGCCGTCGCCCTCCATCCGGTTCAGCACGCGGTAGATCTGCTGGTGCGTCGCGGTCCAGAAGTAGCCGATGGACCGGTCGAACCGGCGGGCCAGCTCATATCCGGAACCCGGCTGCTCCAGCAGGGAGACGAGGATCGCGTGCTCAAGTGCCATGCCCCGATCCTTCTATGCAACTCGTTGCATAGACAAGCGCCGCCACGAGGGTGAGACGCGGCTCACCCGCGCGCTCGGTTAGGGTCGGCGGGGACAGCGCATCGTTTCCGAACCGACGAACCATCATGAGGAGCAGCCGTGAGCCAGCCGGCGTCCACCGCCCTGCAGCAGGAGATCGCCCGGGATCTGCTGGTCGCCGAGAGCTTCGACGCCCAGCGGGAGATCGAGCGCCGGGTGGCGTTCCTCGCCGAGCGACTCACCTCCACCGGCCTGCGCTCCCTGGTCCTCGGGATCAGCGGCGGGGTGGACTCCACGACGGCCGGCCGTCTCTGCCAGCTCGCCGTGGAGCGGGTCCGCGCGGCCGGGCACGAGGCGACGTTCTACGCCATGCGACTGCCTTACGGGGTCCAGGCCGACGAGCGGGACGCCCAGCTCGCCCTCGGTTTCATCAACGCCGACCGGGTGCTGACCGTGGACGTGAAGCCCGCGAGCGACGCGGCGCTGTCCGCCTCCCTGGCCGGCGGGACCGTCTTCCGGGACGCCCACCACCAGGACTTCGTGCAGGGCAACATCAAGGCCCGCCAGCGCATGATCGCCCAATACGCGGTGGCCGGCGCGCACGACGGGCTGGTCGTCGGCACCGACCACGCCGCCGAGGCGGTCTCCGGCTTCTTCACCAAGTTCGGCGACGGCGCTGCCGACGTGGTACCGCTGACCGGGCTGACCAAGCGCCGGGTACGGGCCTGCGCCGACGCCCTGGGCGCACCGGCCGAGCTGGTCTGGAAGACGCCCACGGCGGACCTGGAGACCCTCGACCCGGGCAAGGCCGACGAGGACGCGCTGGGTGTCACGTACGACGAGATCGACGATTTCCTGGAGGGCAAGCCGGTCGGGGAGCGCGCCTTCGAGACGATCGTCCGCCGCTACCGCCTGACCGAGCACAAGCGGCAGCTGCCGATCGCGCCGTAGCGGCGTCCGCTCCGGGGGCGGCGGGCGTGAAGTCCGCCTCCTCCGGGTACTGGACGGTCACGGCGAGCACCACCTTGCCCGGCTCGCCCAGGCGGTGCCCTTCACACCCCGAGGAGTCCCCGTGGCCGTCCTCAGCACGATCCTCGTGATCCTCGGCGCCTGGTGCGCCGCCAGCGTGGTCACGGTCGCCCTGTACGCGGCCCTGCGCCACCTCCATGTCCGGCGCCAGCGGGCGACGCGAGGCCGGACGGACGCCGTGCCGGACCCCGTGTGCGCAGCGGCACGGCGCGCCGGGACGGGCGTGCGGACGGGCCGGCCCGGTCACGTCGGCCGCTCCGGTCGCCCCGTCCGCCCGGGGCGCTCCGACCGACCCCACCGGCCCGCTCACCCGGCCGGCCGTTCCGTCTGGGGCCGCAGGGTCCCACCTCCGGATCTCCAGGCGGGCTGATCGTCACGATCCGTGTTTGGCTGACTGCATGACGTCCGCCAGCAGCACCTCATCCGCCCCGATGCCCGAAGCCGCGCCCCGGCCGCCCGGCGGCACACCGGCGGGCCCTCCCGATCCCCGGCGCTGGTGGGCGCTCGCCGTCATCGGGCTGGCCCAGCTGATGGTCGTCCTCGACGCCACGATCGTGAACATCGCGCTCCCCTCCGCCCAACGCGATCTGGGGATGTCGGACGGCAACCGGCAGTGGGTCATCACCGCCTACTCGCTGGCGTTCGGCGGGCTGCTCCTGCTGGGCGGACGCATCGCGGACCTCATCGGCCGCAGGCGGGCCTTCGTCATCGGCCTGAGCGGCTTCGCCCTCGCCTCCGCCCTGGGCGGTGCGGCGAGCGGACCGGGGATGCTCTTCGCGGCCCGGGCACTGCAAGGCGTCTTCGCCGCGCTCCTCGCGCCGTGCGCCCTGTCGCTGCTGGCCACCACCTTCGACACCCCCAAGGAACGCGCCAAGGCCTTCGGCGTGTTCGCGGCGATCGCGAGCGGAGGGGGCGCCGTCGGCCTGATCGCCGGAGGCGTGCTCACCGAGTACCTGAACTGGCGCTGGTGCCTCTACGTCAACGTGGCCATCGCCGCGATCGCGGTCCTCGGCACCTTCGCCGTCCTGCGCGACTCGGGTCGTACGGGAGCGAAGCTCGACGTCCCGGGAGCGGTCCTGGGGTGCGGCGGACTCCTCGCCATCGTCTACGGGCTGAGCGAGGCCGAACCGCGCGGCTGGTCCGACGGCCTGGTCGCCGGCTTCCTCGTCGCCGGGTCCGCCCTGCTCGCCGCGTTCGCCTGGTGGCAGGCGCGGGCGCGCGACCCCATGCTCCCTCCGCACATCATCAGGGACCGGACCCGGGCAGGCTGCCTCGTCACCATGACGCTGGCCACCATCACCCTGCTCCCCGTGCTCCTGTTCATGAGCTACTACTTCCAGCTCGCGCTCGGCTACTCCCCCCTCAGGACGGGGCTGGCCTTCCTCCCCATGACCCTGGCGATCATCACCGGTGCGACCCAGGTCTCCGCACGCTTCCTCGACCGGCTCGCCCCCCGCTCGCTGATCGTCCCCGGGCTGCTCCTGGCCACCGTGGCCCTGGTCCTGCTCACGCGGCTGACGGCGGACTCCTCGTACGCGTCCCAGGTGCTCCCCGCCATGCTGGTCCTGGGGTTCGGCATGGGCCTGGTCTTCATGCCCGTGATGTCGACGGCCACCCAGGGCGTGGCACGGAGCGACTCGGGGGTCACCTCGGCCACGCTCAACACCGCCCAGCAGGTGGGCGGGGCGATCGGAACGGCGCTCCTCAACACCATCGCGAGCACGGCCGCGACGGCCTACGCCGCCGCGCACCTCGCGGGTCCGGCGGAGTCGGCCCGACGCGTCCCCGCGTCCCCGGCGCAGCGGTTGATGGAGGCCCAGGGCTTGGTGCACGGCTTCGGGGTCGCGCTCTGGTGGGCGGCCGGCATCATGCTCGTGGGCGCCGCCGTGGCCGCCGTGACGGTCACCGCCCCGGCCCTGGCGCCCCGGCGCGAGGTGCGGGGCGCGGCGGTCGCCGCCCCGGCGCCCTGACGACGCCGGCCTGGCGTACACGCCCTACAGGTTCTACGGGCCTGCGGGCCTACGGGCCCAGCGGGGTCGGTCGCGCGGGCGGTGGGAGCAAGGTCGTGGCGATGCCCGCGAGCACCGCCGCGAGGCCCGCTTCGAAGCCGGCGTCCTGATCGCGGAACATCTCGGGGCCCGCCTCGGCCGTCAGCGGGAACCCGGCGAGCCGTTCGGCGCGGGCCTCCAGGTCGTAGCCCTCACCGTCCGAGCCGGGCAGCGGGCCCATCGACTGCTCCTCGATCACGTACCCGATGGTGTAGCTGTACGCGGTGAACCAGGCGCGGGCCGCCCCGGCAGCCGTGAAGCCTCCCGCGACGAGCGTCCGCAGGTGGGCTTCCATCGGAGCGGCGTAGCTCATGTCGGTGAAGTGCGTACCGCTGTAGACCTTGGCTCCGTCGCGGTAGCGCAGCAGGTGTCCCCGCAGACCCCGCATCGCGGCTTCCAGCGCCTGCACCCAGTCGCGGGGCGGACGGGCCGCGTCCAGGTCCGCCGTCATGCGGCGGAACATCTCGGTGGCCATCTCGTCGAGCAGGGCCCGCTTGTCCTTGAAGTGCCAGTACAGGGCGGGTGCCTTGACGTCCAGCTCCTTGGCGATGGCCCGCAGCGTCAGCCCCTCCAGGCCCACGTCACCGAGCAGCCGCAGGGCGGTCGCGGCCACCGTCGCCCGGTCGAGCCGGGCCCGTTCGGGCTTCGCTTCTCGTTCTTCTCTCACCACCTTGACAACTTAACAGCGTTAAGCCCATTCTCGGACCCATGACCGAACTTAACAACGTTAAGGAAATCGGGGCTCCCGACGTGCTCGTCGTCGGCGCAGGCCCCACGGGACTGGCCCTGGCCCTGGACCTCACCCGCCGCGGCGTCCGCGCACTCGTCGTCGAGCGGGCCGACGCCCTCTTCCCCGGCTCGCGGGGCAAGGGGATCCAGCCCAGGACCCTGGAGGTCCTCGACGACCTCGGCGTGGGGGACGCGGTGCGCGAGGCGAGTGCCCACGCACCGATCGGGCAGATCTGGCAGGACGGACGGCCCGTCGGCGAGCACGACATGCTCGGAGACGCCGGCGTCGGCGGGCCCACGGACACCGAGCCGCATCCGCGGGCCCGGCTCCTGCCCCAGTGGCGCACCCAGGAGATCCTGTTCGAGCGCCTCGCCGGGCTCGGCGGCCGGGTCCGCTTCGGCGCCGCACTGACCGGCTTCGACCAGGACGCCGACGGGGTGAGCGCGTACCTGTCGGACGGCAGCACGGTGCGCGCCGCCTACCTGGTCGCCGCCGACGGCGGCCGCTCCACGGTCCGCAAGGCCCTGGACATCGGCATGACCGGCGAGACCGTGGATCCCGCCCCGATGGTCGTGGCCGACGTCCGGCTGCGCTCCGGGGCCCTGGACCGCGACCACTGGCACCTGTTCCCGGGTCCGGACGGCGGGTTCGCCGCGCTGTGCCCGCTGCCCGGCACCGACGAGCACCAGTTCGTCGCGCGACCCGCCCACTCCACCGACTCCACCGGCTCCGGAGTCCCCTCCGCGGTCGCCGCCCTGACCCACCTGAGCGCGGAGGACGTCGTCGAGGTCCGGTGGGCCTCCGACTTCAGGCCGCGCGCCGCCGTGGCCGACCGGTTCCGCGCCGGCCGGGTGCTGCTCGCGGGCGACGCGGCCCACGTGCACTCCCCCGCCGGCGGCCAGGGCCTCAACACCAGCGTGCAGGACGCCTACAACCTCGGCTGGAAGCTCGGACAGGTACTGCGCCACGGCGCGGACCCCGCGCTCCTGGACACCTACGAGGAGGAGCGCCGGCCCGTGGCCGCGCACGTACTGGGCCTGTCCACGCGGATCCACCGCGGCCAGGAGGAACGCGGCGGCAGCACGCGCCAGCTCGGCCTGGGCTACCGGGAAGGCCCCCTCTCCGAAGGGGCCGCGGGCGCCCTGCAAGCCGGGGACCGGGCCCCCGACGGCCCGCTGCCGGACGGCCGCCGGCTCTTCGACCTGTTCCGGGGACCCCAGTTCACCCTGCTCGCCGTCGGCACGGACGGCGAACTTCCCTCTGTGAACGCGGAGTTCCTGCACGTCCACCGGATCGGACCCTACGAGCCCTACGGCAAGGGGCTCTTCCTGATCCGGCCCGACGGGTACGTGGGCTGGGCGGGCGAGGACGCGACCGGCCTGGCCCGCTACCTCGCCCGCCTGGCCCGCCCCGGCACCCCCACGACGGACGGCTGAGGCGGATCCCCCGTCAGCGCAGGGTGGGGATCACGTCGTTCGTCTCGTCGGCTTCCACGGGCCCGGCGGTGCGCCGGCCGAGCACCTCCGGGGCCGTCTCGTCCGCGCAGACGGTGCCCCGTGCGGGCAGGGCCAGAGTGGCCAGGTAGTCGTTGACGAGCGCGCTGACACAACGGCTGCGGTTGTAGGCGGTGTGTCCCTCGGCGTCGAAGGTCACCAGCCGGCCGGCGTCCAGCGTCCCGGCCAGCGCCACGGCGTCCTGGTACGGGGTGTCGGGGTCCCCGGTCGTGCCGAGGACCAGGATCGGGGCGGACCCGGCCGCCCGGTAGGAGCCCTCGTAGCGGCTCGGGCGCTCCGCCTGCCACTGCGCGCAGGCGGGCGCGTGGTTGTGGTCGTAGGTGGGCGGCCCCAGGCCGATGGGCGGTCCGAGCAGCGGCGCCGCGGCGGACTGTGCGCCGACCAGGGCGCCCAGGAGGAGCCGGCTGGTCGGGTAGACGCGGTCGGCGCACTCGACGGCCAGGTTGACGTTGAGGAAGTCGAAGGACCCGGGCGAGGGGGGTGACAGCAGGAAGGAGGTCTTGTGCGCCTGGGCCGCGGCCAGCGCCTCACCGAGGTAGGGCCAGATCTCCTTGCCCGAGTTGATGTTGAACATCAGGCGGTAGGCGAGGGTGTAGCCGGTGGCCGGCCGACCGCTCGGGGTGATGACCGGATCGGCGTCGAGGTCCCGTTTCAGCTGTTCGAAGGCCTCCCGGGGTGCGCCCGCGCCGAACCCGCAGGCGGTGGCGTTCTGCGCGCACCAGTCGAGGAACCGGCCGACCGCCGCGTCCAGTGCGAGGAACTGCGCGGCGTCGTAGGCGTAGGGCACGTCGGCGTAGCGGCGCGGATCGTAGGCCCCGTCCAGGACCATGGCGCGCACGCGCCGGGGGAACTGGGCGGCGTACACGGTGCCGACGTAGCTGCCGAAGGAGCGGCCGTAGAAGGAGAGCGTCTCCTCGCCGAGGGCCTGGCGCAGCAGGTCGAGGTCCTTGGCGTTGGACCCGGTGCCGATGAACGGCACGAGGCCGCCGGCGCGTTCCCGGCAGGCGGCGGCGAAGTCCTGGCCCTGCCGGAGGGCGGTCTGCAGGGCTCCCGGCCCGGGGACGCCGCGCGCTGCGTCGACGGCGGCCGAGTACTCCGCGTCGTTCCAGCACTCCACCTGACCGCTGCGTGCCACGCCCCGCATGTCGTACCCGACGACGTCGAAGCCGTCGCGGAGGGCGGCGGGGAGCGCGGCGTAGCTGTTGCGGGCGAAGTTCACACCGGAGTTGCCGGGTCCGCCGGGGTGCAGCACCAGCACGCCGGTGCGGCGGGCCGGGTCGGCGGCGAGCCGGCGGGTGACGGCCAGTGGGATCGTGCTTCCGCCGGGCCGCCGGTAGTCCAGCGGCACCTCGGCGGTCGCGCACTCGAAGCCGTCGCCCTGGCCGTCGGCGCAGGGGCCCCAGGTGAGTACGGGCACGGGCGGGGCGGGCGCGGCGGTCGCCTTGGCGGCCCCCGGTCCGGCTCCGAGGAGCGCCGTGACCGCGATCAGGACGAGGGCTATCCCCCACACCACTCGCTTGCGCGCATCATCGGCTAAACGGGTCTGCATGCGGTGAACTCCCTTGGCGACGGGTCGACGGCAGCGGCGCCCACCAGGGGGTTTGGGCGCCGACGCTCGGTTGAGCGGCAGGCTCAGGTTCCCATCCGCGGGGCGGGCCGGATAGACGGCGGGCCCCACGGGATGTGGAACGGACGGCCCCGGCCTGCGGATTCGGCCCGCCGTCCCGCTGGGCCGACCGGATGAGGGCGGGCCGGCCGAGGCCCGGCCGGGACCCGGACGCCGGTCGGCGCCGTGCCTACGCTCGCCGCGCGGCGACGGCGGACCTCGACCGGCGCCGAGGTCAAGCCGTCCGGGCGGCCCCCTCGAGCAGCAGCCGCGCGGCCACCGTCGTCCCGTCGGTGCGCACCTCGGCGGCCACGGCCTCCGCCCGGGCGCGGGTCCCGGGCGCCAGGGCGGTGCGCAGGGCGGCCGCCAGGGACTCGGCGGCCTGGGCCCGGTCCTCGTGGGCGGCGCCGATGCCCAGGTCGGTGACCCGGCCGGCCCAGTAGGGCTGGTCGGCCCCCTGGGCCGCCACCACCTGGGGCACGCCGGCCAGGGTGGCGGTCGTCGTGGTGCCGGCGCTGCCGTGGTGCACGACGGCGGCCACCCGGCGGAAGAGCGCCTGGTGGTTGACCTCGTCGACGAGGAGACAGTCGTCCCGTCCGTCGGCCAGGGTCAGTTCGGCCCAGCCCCGGGAGACGACCGCGCGGCGACCCTGCGCACGGATCGCTTCGACGGCCGCCCGTGCGACCTCTTCGAGGGCGCCCAGGGGCATACTGCCGAAGCCCACGTAGACGGGCGGGGGGCCGTCGTCCAGGAACTCCACCAGCTCGGCGGGGAGCGGGCGTTCGTCCGGCGCGCACCACGCTCCGGTCTGCACCACACCGAGACCCGTCGGCTGCCACGGGGAGAGGAACGGGTCCGTGGCCAGCCACGGGTGGGCGGTGAAGGCGTAGTCACGGACGGAGTCGACCGGCGCCAGGCCTGCGTCCGCACGCAGGGTGTTGAGCGTCTCGCCGAACATGGTGTTCGCCATCCGGGCGTCCAGGTCCCACAGCGCCTGGTTGTCGGTCGCGTCCGGCGGCAGCGGCCGACCCCGCCTCGCGGGCGGCCGCCGGTGGGGCGACGGCAGGCTGACGGGCTGATGGCTCGCGTGCACGTAGCGCAGGCCCAGTTTCTCGGCCACCGACCGCGCGCCCGCCGTGACCGGCAGGGGACCGGTCGCCACCAGCGCGTCCCCTCCCTCGGCCGCCGCGGCGACGACGTCGAACTGCGCGGCCATCAGATCCTCCGCCCGCTGCGCCAGGCCCTGCGCTGATCCCGGCGTCACCGAGGTCACCAGCGGGCGCACCGGATTGCCGGCCGGCACCAACTCCACACCGAGCCCGGCCAGCCGTACCGCGAACTCCTCGTCGGGCGGCGCGCACATCCGCACGTGCGCGCCGAACTCCCGCAGCCGCACCGCCAGCCCCGCCATCGGCTCCACGGCCCCGCGTGACCCGTACGTCGACAACACCACACGCATGCGGCGACTCCCATTCCGGTGACTGTCAAAGGGCGGAGGGCCGTGGATTCCGGCCCCGGCAGGCGATTCTTCGACACGCCCCCGGTCTTGTCGCAAGCCCCCCTCCGACCTGTATGTTGATCATGGCGGGGGGTGCGCGGTGCGCGACGGATTCGAGACGGCGTCGGCGTTGCGGGCTGCCCGCCCACGGGCCTCGGGCAAAGACGCCCGCCGTGTGGATCCGATCACATGCAAGGCACCCTCCTCGCGCGACCACCGAGGACGTTTTGCCGCCCGGCCACCGACTCCGCGTCAGGTGCCGGGGTTGCGGCCGCTGCCGCGCCCACCAGGGGATGGGCTCCGCGAACAGCCGGATGCGCCGGGCCTGCGGCCTGGGCGGGGGCGACGCGGTTCACGGGGGACCGGAGTGGGAGTCCGCGCCCGACGTATACGGACATAAGGACCCAACTTGGGTGATAGGGGGAAAGTCACTCGATGTCGACCGATAAGGGATCTGACGGTGTGTCAGGCGCACGCGCGCGAGGCATAATCGGCTCCGGTCGTCTCCGGAAAGCGGTGGGGCCAACGGGGTACCGACCCGCCCCGCAGCCCAACTTCGCACCCGACCGACCGATCCCCGAGGCGTTGCAGATGTCCCTGGCCAGCCGCACCCGCCTCGCGGCCGTAGTCACCGCTCTCACCGTCGGCGCCGCCGGGGTGACGACCTGGGCCTACGGGTACGGGACCACGTCGGAGCCGCCCGCCCCCGGGGAGGCTCCCCGCCCGAGTGTGACCGAGGGCACGGTCGTCCAGGTCGTCGCACATCCCGATGACGACCTCTTCTTCATGAACCCCGACCTGAGCCGCTCCATATCGACGGGCATCAAGGTCACCACCGTCTACCTCACCGCCGGCGAGTCCGACGGCCACAACGAGGCCCACGGCCGGCACCTGCAGGACCCCGTCGTCCCCGCCAACCACGCCGCCTACGCGGAAGCCCGGCAGAACGGCATACGGGGCGCCTACGCGCAGATGACCACCGGCGACCGCAGCAGCGCGTGGCAGCGCCGCTCCATACCCACCGTCGGCGGCGGGAGCGCCGAGGTGGACGTCCTCGTGGCGCGGCCCGAGGTCAACCTGGTGTGGATGCAGCTGAAGGAGGCCCGCAGCATCTCGGGGGACAACCCGAACAGTCTGCGCGGCCTGTGGGACGGCCGGGTCCCCACCCTGGGTGCCCAGCTGAGCTCGGGGACGCCGGTCAGGCCCGGATTCTCGTACAACAAGGACCAGGTCGTGGAGGCCCTCGCGAGGATCTTCGCGATGTACCGGCCGACCACCATACGGACCCAGGACCCGACGCCCGGCCGGACCCGCGTCGGCGGCAATTTCACCGACCACCAGGACCACATGTACGGCGCCCGGTTCGTGCAGGCAGCGGCCGAGCGCTACGCGAAGTCCACGGACCGGCCGCACTTCTCGGTCCAGAACTACGTGAGCTATCCCAACACCACCCTGCCCCCGGCTCTCGACCCGCAGACCGCCGCGGAGAAGCTCGGCTACCTCAAGACCTACGCCTGGACCGACCACGACAACTGGTGCGGCAGCCCCGCCGGCTGCGGCGACCGCAAGACGGCCACCCGGCCCACCGGCGCCGGCTGGAACCGGACCATCCGCTACAGCCGGGGCGACGCCGGCTCCTGGATGACCGAGGGCACGTCCGGCCGGCTGTGGGCCTTCGCCGTGCTGGACGGCCGGATGGCCTACTGGTCGCGCAGCGCACCCGAGGCCCCTTGGGCGGGGCCCCAGTTCCTCGCCGGGACCGGGATGGACACGGGTGCGACGGCGGTCCGTCTCCCCGACGGCAGGGTCGGGGTCTTCGGTACCCGGACCAGGCTGGGTACCAAGCCCCAGGAGTACAGGCGCGAGCTCGTGTACTGCGTCCAGGCGACCCCCGACGGCGCCTTCGGCCCGTGGCTGTCACTGGGCACCCCGGAGACGGACGACGTGTCCGGCACCTCGGCGATCAGCGCACCGGCCGTGGCCCTGGACCGGACCGGCCGGATGACCGTCTACGTACGCGATTCCCGGCGCACCCTGCGGGCCAGCGCGCAGTCGGCCCCCGACGGCGCCTTCGGCGTGTGGTCCTCCCTGGGCGGCGCCGGGCTGCACGGCGACCCCGTCACCGCTACGGACTCGTCCGGCCGGCGCCACGTGTACGCGGCCACGGCCCAGAGCGTGCTGGCCTGGATCCAGCCGGCACCGGACGCCCCGTTCGGGGCCCCCGTACCGACCAAGCTGCCGGCGACCACCGGGCCGCTCTCGGCGCGCGCGAAGGACGACGGCGTCGCCCTGTACTTCCGTCGTCCCGGCTCGGGCACCGTCGCCACGAGCCTGGTCACCACCGGCAAGGGGGCACCCACGTTCTCCCCGCTCACCGAGTTGGGCGGCCAGGGCGGCTACGGCTCCGTCGGCGTCGCGGGGGACCTGCTCACGGGCCGCGCGGGTGTGGGCACGGCCGGCGTCTCGGACAGGGACCGCGGACCGTCCTGGTACGAGTCCCAGATGCTGTACACGGGCGCCCCGGCGGCCCTGGCCCCGCAGGACGGCACGGCCTTCGGCGCCGTCCTCGGCCTGGACGCCGGTCTGCACGTGACGACCCCTCCCCCGGGCGCCCCCAAGCTGCGCGGCGGCCGGCCCCCCTCCGCCCCCTGGTACCCGGCCGTCCCTCCGCCCGAGGGCGCACCGGGCAGCCCCACGGGCTCCGGGTTGCCGCACTGACGGACCCGGCGATCCGCCGCGCCCGCTACGGGCGCAGGGGCGGGGTCGGGAGCCCCGGGCCGTCGAGCGCCACGAGGGCCAGGACGGTGAGGGAGCCCGTCCACGCGAGAGGGGCGACCGAGGAGGGCCTGCCCGCCCCGTCCACCTTCTCCGGCAGTTCGCCCAGCGCGTTCCGCTTGGAAAGGACCCAGTCCAGGACCTGCCGGGCCTTCTCGGGCCGGCCCGTACCCGCCCAGGCCAGCGCGAAGAACGCCGTACTGGGTGTCCAGGCGTACGCGCCCCAGCGCGCCCCGGGATCGTTCCCGGGGGTCAGCCCGCCGTTGGGCAGCAGCAGTTCCCGGTACGTGGTGTCCAGCGCCCCGGCGAGACCGGCGGGGGCCCGGTTGAAGGGGGGCGCCATGAAGGCCACCGCGCTGTCGTGCCCGTGGCGTCCGTCCACGGTGCGCTGGTACCCGATGGGGAGGAAGCGCGTGGAGATCCCGGCGGACAGCCGCCGCGCGGCGCGGGCCCAGCGGGCCGCGTCCCGGGGCCGGTTCGCCTCGCGGGCGAGGTCGGCGGCGGCGTTCAGTCCGGCGAGCAGCGGGGCGGCCGTGCCGATGTTCGGGGTGGCCGTCGCCAGCTCCCAGTAGTCGGGGGACGCGGGGGGCAGCCCGTCCGCCCGCAGGGATCCCGCCGCGTGGTCGGCCGCCTTGCGGATCGTCGGGTAGAGCGCGGCCAGGCGGGCCCGCCGGGTGTCCCGGGGGGCCGCCTGGTACCACTGCCAGGTGGCCCAGGGGACCCAGCCGTTGGCGTCGAGCTGCGGGCTCCTTGCGTCGGGCGGTCCGGATCCGTCGAGCTTCGTGCGCGCTTCCCAGGTGCCGTCCGCGCGCTGGGTCGCGGCGCTGTGGCGCAGGATCCGGTAGGCCTCGGCGTCGTGGCCGGTGTGTGCGAAGGCCGCCGAGACGAAGCTGGAGTCGCGCGGCCAGGAGTACTTCCAGCCGTGGGTCCAGCCCGCCGCCAGGGCGCCGTTGGGCCGGAGCAGGGCACGCATCGACAGGAGGGCTCGCTCGGCCGCCGCGCGCTGCTCGGGCGAGGTGCCGGGGATCCGGCCGGAGGCCAGCCAGGCGCGGCTGCGTTCGATCTGCCGCAGGGCGGGCGGATGGCCGGCGGCGACCACGGCGGAGGCCGTCCTGGCGTCGGGAAGGTACATCCACCGGCCGGAGGCCAAGCGCAGGACGTGGCTCCCCGGGACGTAGCGCGCGTCCGCGGCGAGGGCCGGCGGAACGCCTTCGGCGGCGGTCGTGTTGGACAGGAGGCCGGCGGTGGGGGCCTCGAGCGCCGCCGGGCGTGCGTGTCCGGGCTCGGCGTGGGAACGGCCCCGGTAGCCGACGGTCACGGCGAACGGCGCCGGGTCGCCGTCCTGCCGGCCGGGGGCGCGGGCCACGGGGTGCCCGGCGCGGTACGGGGTGGGGTGCCCGGCGTCGGACGGGGTGGGCTGCCCGGCGTCGTACCGCAGGGCGTGCCCCGGGTGACGGGCGGTGGTGGGGCCCGAGGTGCAGACGGGTACGGCGACGCTCGCCAAAGCCGCCGTGACGACCGCCCAACGGCCGGGCCGGACACCTGGCATCGCAGCTCCCTCCGCCGGGCCCGCGTGCGTGCGGACCCTGGTTCCCCATCCTGGGAGCGCCCCGCGCGGGCCGCCACGGAAGGTCCGCCGCGCGGGTGAGCCGGCAGCGCACAGGGGCCTCGTGGCCCCGTACCCGTCCTGGGTCACCCAGGATGCCGGGGGCCGCGGGCCGTGCACATCATGGATCTCCGCGGGCCCCGAGGTCACCGCGGGCGGCGGGCGCGCCGGCCGCTTCCCCGGCCGGTCTCCGCTGCGAAGGACGGGTACATGAGGACAGTCGAGGTGCGGGGCGAGGCCGGGAGCGGGCAGGTGGGGCACACCGGTGGCGGGCGCCGTCCGCCCCTGCGCGGAGTCCTCGCGGCCACCGCTGCCGTCCTCGTCGCTGCGGCCGGGGCGGTGGTCGCCGTCGGATGCTTCCTCGGTCTCTACGTGCGTCCCACGTCCGACGACTGGTGCGCCGCGTGGAAGTCGCGCGACATGGGGGTCCTCGGCATCACCGCCGACTTCTACATGACGCAGAACGGCAGGATCACCAACGCCTTCCTGAGCGGGATCGTCTACGGCGACGGAGTGGTCGGGGCCAAGGTCCTGCCCACGGTCATGGCCGTCGCGTTCACCGTGGGACTGGTGCTGCTGGGCCGCAGGTTCGTCCGGTTCCTCGGCGGCGGGCCCCGGCTGCTGGTCCTGCTCGCGTGCGCCCTCGTGATCCAGGCACTGGTCTACTTCGCGGGCCCCCGCAGCTATCAGGCCCTGTTGTGGGCCCCCGCCACGATCTCGCACACCGTGCCGAGCGTCATCGGCGTCTGGGCGCTCCTGCTGGCCCTGCGGACCGCCTCGGATCCCCGACCCGCCGTCCGGGTGACCGGCCTGGTCGCCGCGTTCCTCACCGCCTTCGCCATCGGCACCCTGAGCGAGCCGTTCGCGCTCGTCAGCGGTCTCCTCGCGACGCTGGCCGGGCTGATCTGCGTGCCCCGGCTCGGACTGGCGCGGGACTGGCGGCCCTTCACGTGGTGCCTCGTCTGGTGCGCGGGCCTGGTCTCCGGCCTGATCGTGCTCTACACCTCACCGGGCGCCCGGTGGCGGCGGGCGCAGCAGCCGGCCAGGGAGTCCCTGCTGTCGGCGGGCGAGCTCCGGGCCACCTTCGCCGACTGGCTGCGCATGGCGGACTCCGTCGCCGGCCGCCCGGCCTACCTCGGAGCCGCGGCCGTCGGCGTGCTGCTGGGGCTGGCGACCGTCCTGGGACGGGCCCGCCGGGGCCGTCCCGTGCCCGGGGAGCGGGAGCCGCTTCGGACCGTACCGCGCGGCACGCTGACCGCCCTCCTCCTGCTGCCGGCGCTGGTGGTGCTCCTGGGCTCGTTCGCGGTGGTCGTGGGCCTGCGCAGCGGTTACGGACCGACCGGGTGGACGTACGCCCGGACCTGGACGAGCTACCTCGTGCCGATGGTGCTGGGGCTCTGCGTCTACGGCGCCCTGCTGGGGGCGTGGGGCGGGCGGCGGCTCCGCGGGCACCCGAACGCGGGTCCGGTGTTGCTGGCCTGCGCCGGGGCGGCGGGCTGCCTCGCGCTGGTCTCGATGGCCGCCTTGGTCCCGGAGCTCCAGCGGCTCACGACCTCCACGGTCGCCCGCTCCGTGGCGTGGGACGCGCAGGACGCGCGCATCCGGGCCGAGGCCGGGCGGGGCGCCACGGACGTGGCCTACGAGCCCCTGTACATCGGCAGTCTCGCCGAGCCCTTCTTCACACGGAACTACGAGCGGGACTGGGTCTCCTCCTGTGTGTCGAAGTGGTACGGCGTCGACCGCATCCACCGCCGCTGAGCCGTCCGTGCCGGGGCACATCGAAGGGGACGGATGAGCGATATCGCCGACTCCCCGGCCCGACGGGCCGGGCGGGCCCGGGAACACCTGCGGACCGAGGGCCCGGCGGCCGCCCGCATCGTGGTCACCGTGGCCCTCGCCTGGCAGGTCGCGCTGTGGCTGGGCGCCGATCAGCCGCCCGTGTTCGCGGCGATCGTCCCCCTGGTGGCCCTGCGCGGTGATCCGATGACCGCCCTGGGCACCTCCCTGCAGCGGACCCTTGGGGTCGTGGCGGGCGTGCTGATCGGGCTCGCCGTCCTGAACCTGTGGCGGCCCTCCACCCTCACCCTGGCCCTGGTGGTGTCCCTGGGCCTGGGCATCGGCATGGTCCTGCGGGCCGGAGGCGGGCTGAACATCCAGGTCGCGGCGTCGTCGCTACTGGTCTTCGCCAATGCCTCCCCCGACTCCTACGCACTGGACCGCGCGTGGGAGACCGCGGCGGGCGCCACGGTCACCATCCTCCTCGCTCCGCTGCTGTGGCCGCCCGACCCCCAGCGCATCCTGGCGGTCGTCTCCGACGACTGCGGGGCGCGCCTGAGCCGTTCCCTCACGGGCACGGCGGCGGTACTGGGCGGCGGACCGGCAGCCGCCCGCGACAATCTCATGCGGGTGCACGCCCATGTCGAAGCGGTGCACGCGGGCTCCGCACGCGCCCGTGAAGCCGAACGCGCCCTGCGCTTCAACCCCCTGCGCCGCCGTCAGCGCGACACCGTACGCCTCCGGGCCGAGCGCATCGCCACCGCCGACGGGCTCGCCGTGCACGTGGCGACCCTGGCCGGGGAGGTGGCCGCGTTCACCGGCCGGGGGGATCTCGCTCCCGACCTCGCCCGGGCTCGGCTGCGGGTTCCGGAACTGGCCTCGCTCACCGCGCGGGCCGTCGAGCGGGCGTTGTCGGGAGACGATCCCCGGGCTGCCGTGGCCGCCGCCCGTGCGGGGCTGGCCGCCTATGCCCACGCGGACTCCCGGCCCGTCGCCGTTGCCCTGCGCCGGCCCTTGCACCGGGTCCTGGACGCGTTGGAGGTCCCGCCCACAGGAGGCCAAAGGCTAACTTATGGATGAACATGCCTGGCGCGTTCTGCCTTATGGTGAGCGCATGAAGACGATCGGGTTGATCGGCGGTATGAGCTGGGAGTCCACGGCGGAGTACTACCGGATCCTCAACGAGCGGACCCGCGAGCGGCTCGGCGGGCTCCACTCCGCCCGCTGCGTGCTCTACTCCGTGGACTTCGCGGAGATCGAGCGGTTGCAGGTCCAGGGCCGCTGGGAGGAAGCCGGCGAGGTCCTGGCCGATGCCGCCCGGTCGCTGGAAGCGGCCGGCGCGGAGCTTCTGCTGATCTGTACCAACACCATGCACAAGGTGGCCGGCTCGGTCGAGGCGGCCGTCTCCGTCCCGCTCCTGCACCTCGCGGACACCACGGCCGCCGCCGTCCGCGGCGCCGGACTGCGCCGGGTCGGGCTCCTGGGCACCGCCTTCACGATGGAACAGGACTTCTACCGGGGCCGCCTGGCCGCGGGCGGGCTCGACGTCCGCGTCCCGGATCCCGAGGCGCGTGCGCTCGTACACCGGGTGATCTACGAGGAGCTCTGCCTCGGCGTCGTCCGCGAGGAATCGCGTGCCGCGTACCGCCGGGTCGTCGAGGAGCTCGTCGCCGGGGGCGCCGAGGGAGTCGTCCTGGGGTGCACGGAAATCGAACTCCTCATCGGCGCCGCGGACAGCCCCGTACCGCTCTTCCCCACCGCCCGCCTGCACGCCGAGGCGGCGGTGGACGCGGCCCTGGCCCCGTGAAACCCGTCAGGCGGGGGCGAAGACGCCTTCGTCCGCGTCGTCGAGGATGAATCCGTTGTCGAAGCGCACCCGGACGGTCACGCGGAGCGGCTCCGCCCGGTAGGCGACCCATGCGGGCTCCAGGCCGGCGACCTTCTCTTCCAGCTGCTTCCTGCTCTCCGTCGGCATGCCCGCGCCGAAGGCGTCGAGGAGCGACTTGAGCCTCTCGTACTCGCGGGACTCCGGAGTCTGCAGGTCGTGCTCGACCACCCGCACCACGGTGCCCTCGGTGCCCGCCGCCAGGGACAGCGAACCGGCGACGGCCTCCGCCGAGGCCGAGGAACCCTCCGTCATGGCGACCCAGTCGGTCAGCCGGGTGTCCTCCGCCAGCCTCACCCGCCGGCCTTCTTGCAGCGTCATCGCTTCTTCAACTCTCCGCTCGGTACGTGCCGTGCCATTATCCGTGCCGGCCCGCGCGGACCCACCGGCGGCACAGGGCGCCGGTCAGCCGGAGGCGGGGTCCGCGATGCGGTAGCCCACGCCGGGGGTCGTCGTGATGATCTGCGGGGCGCCCAGCTTGCGGCGCAGGCGGCCCATGGTGACCGCGACCGTGTTGGTGAACGGGTCGGCGTTCTCGTCCCACACCTGTTCGAGCAGGGCCTCCGCGCTCAGGAACCCCGGGCTCGCCCGGAGGAGGGCCTCCAGGACGGCGAACTCCTTGACGGAGAGCTCCAGGCGGGCGCCGTCCCGCAGGGCGGTGCGGTGCACCGGGTCGAGTTCGATTCCGGCAGCGCGCAGCGTACGGGGCGCGGCCGCCGGCCTGCGGCGGGCCAGGGATCGGATGCGCAGGATCAGTTCGGGGAAGTGGAAGGGTTTGGCGAGGTAGTCGTCGGCGCCCAGGGTGAGGCCGCTGACCCGGTCGCCGGGCGATCCGGCCGCGGTCAGCATCAGCACCATCGCGCGGTCGTCCCGTTCCGTGATCATCCGGCAGAGCGTGTCGCCGTGGATGCCGGGCAGGTCCCGGTCGAGGACCACCACGTCGTACGCGTTGACGTCCAGCTTGGCGGCGGCGGCCAGCCCGTCGTGCGCGAGGTCCACGGCCATGCCCTGGTCGCGCAGCCCTTCGGCGACGACCTCCGCGAGCGAGCGCGCGTCCTCGACGACCAGGATCCTCACGGCGTCGCCCTGAGCGGACCGAGCGACCCCTGCAGGTCGTCCGAGGTGTGCGAGGCGTCCGAGGCGTCCGAGGGCGGCATCGCGGCCGTCACCGTCAGTCCGCCTTCCGGCCGGACGCGCAGGTCGAGGCTGCCTCCGTGCGCGGAGACGATCGCGGCGACGATCGACAGGCCCAGTCCGGAGCTCTCCTGCGATCCGGTCCGGTCGGTGCCGAGCCGCTCGAACGGCTGCGTCAGGCGGTCCACCTGGGCCTGGTCGAGGACGCTCCCTCCGGTCTCGACGACGAGGCGGACCGCAGCGCCGTCCTCGGTGGCGATCCGGATCCAGCCGCCCTCCCGGTTGTGCACGATCGCGTTGTCGATCAGGTTCTGCACCAGCCGGGACAGCAGCGCCGGGCTGCCCCGCGTCCACGCCTCCGACGTCAGCGCGGCCTCGACGGTCAGGTTCCTCTCCGCGACGGCGGCAGAGCGGGCTGACAGCGCCTCCCCCGCCAGCGCGGCGAGCGCCACGGGGACCCGGTCGGGCAGGACGCCATGCTGCGCGCGGGCGAGTACGAGGAAGCCCTCCAGCAGGCGGTCCACCCGGTCCAGTTCGGTGCGCACCCGGTCGGCGAGCGCGACGGTCTGCGCCGCGGGCTGCGGTTTGGCCACGGCCACGTCGAGCGAAGCCCGGATCGTCGTCAACGGGGTGCGCAGTTCGTGCGAGGCGTTGGCCACGAAGCGGCGTTGCGCGGCGAACGAGGCCTCCAGGCGTTTCAGGAGGCCGTCCACCGTGTCAGCGAGCTCCTTGACCTCGTCGTCGGGCCCGGCCACGGCGAGCCGCTGGTCGAGGTTGTCGGCGGAGATCCGCCGCGTGGTCGCGGTGATCAGGCGCAGCGGGCGCAGCACGTGCGCGGCGAGGATCCGGCCGAGCAGGAGCGAGACGGCCGCCATCACCGCGATCGCGACCAGCGAGCCGAACAGGAGCTGCCGGGACTGCTGGGCGTGTACGTCCGCGAGCTGGCGTTCGAGGTCGAGGACGTGCTGCGCGACGCCGGTGGCCGGCCCGCCCGGCGGTGGCTGTCCAGGTGCGGACGACGCCAAGTCCGAGCGGGAGA
The DNA here is from genome assembly GCF_040612195.1 of Streptomyces sp. NPDC006450. Classification (NCBI taxonomy): domain Bacteria; kingdom Bacillati; phylum Actinomycetota; class Actinomycetes; order Kitasatosporales; family Streptomycetaceae; genus Streptomyces; species Streptomyces sp. NPDC006450. Next base: position 54,446 of record NZ_JBEXPT010000013.1, read on the forward strand.
ACAGGTAGATCAGGGCGATCAGCCCGATCCCGGACAACAGGAACACCGTGGCGTAGAGCATCGTGAACCGCCGCCCGACGGTCCCGCCCCGCAGTCCGACCATGCTTCCACTCCCCGTCCCGTCCGATGGGGTCCAGCATGCCCGGCGGCACCTAACAGCGTCGTGACAGCGACGGTTCGGCCCCCGTTAGGAGCCGCTGCGTAGAACCGGAGCATGCTCACACACAACGAACTCCTCCGGCAGGAGTGGACCCGCTTCCGGCGTCCGGGCCGGCTGATCTCCCTGGTCACCGCGGCCCTGATGGTGCTCGCGCTGGGTCTGCTCCACGCCTTCGGCAACCACGCGTCCTGTGACGGCACCTGCCCGGCCGACCCCACCGGCCCGGACGGCACCGCGGTCAGCGACCAGTTCGCCTTCATGCACCGGGATCTGGGGCGCGAGGGCAGCATCACGGTCCGGATGACGTCCATGACGGGGACCATCACCTATCCGCCGCCCCACCACGACCAGATCGTCCCGGGCCTGGTGCCGTGGGCGAAGGCCGGGATCATCGTCAAGGGCGGCGTCCGCCAGGGGTCCTCGTACGCGGCCTTGATGGTCACGGGCGAGCACGGCGTGCGGATGCAGTACGACTACGGGCACGACATCGCGGGGAGCGCCGTCGACGGTGCCGCGGTCTCGGCCCGGTCGCCGCGGTGGCTGCGGCTGACCCGGGCGGGCGACACCCTCACGGGCTACGAGTCCTCCGACGGCGAGCGGTGGGTGAAGGTGGCCGCGGTGAAGCTGTCCGGGCTGCCGGAGACGGTGCAGGTCGGTCTCTTCGCCACCTCTCCCGGCGACCTGACGCTGCGGCCGGTGGGCCTGGGCGGTGCCACGGAACAGGTGCGCTTCACCCAGGCCGCCAGCTCCTTCGACCACATCGGCCTGGAGGGCGCTGCCGCGGGCGGGAGCTGGCGGGCCGCACTGGTCGGCGAGATGAACGCGACCGACTGGGAGAAGCACCACCAGCCGTCCGGGGCCGTGGAGAAGGACGGCACGGTCACCGTCACCGGCACGGGTGACATCGCGCCGGTGGCCACCTCGGGCGGCCGCCCGGTGGAGGGGATGCTGACGGGCTTGAGCCTCGCCCTGCTCATCGTGCTCGTGGTGGCGGTGCGGTTCGCCGGTGACGGGTCCGGCCGCCGGCAGCCGGGGGACGGCGCGCCGCTCACGCGTGCGGTGTTCGGGGCACGGGCCGTCGTCGTGGGGGCCGCGGCCTTCGTGACCGGGCTGCTCGCCGTGGGCATCGTGGTGCCGGTCGGCGCGGCGGTCCTGGAGTCGAACGGGGTTCCCGTCGTGGGACTGTCCGTGCTCACCGGAGCCCGGGTGGTCGTCGGCGTCTCCGCGGCGCTCGCCCTCACGGCCGTGCTCGCCCTGGCCCTGGGCGCGGCGCTCCGGCGCCGCCTGCTCGCGGTGCTCGTCGCCGTCACCGCCGTCGTGGTCCCGTACGCCGTGGCCACCGTCCCCCTGCTGAGCGACGGGCTCGCCCAGTGGCTGCTCCGGGTGACTCCGGCCGCCGGTTTCGCCGTCCAGCAGACCTTGGTGGAGCACCACCAGGTGACCGCCCACTACGCGCCTTCCGCGGGGTACTTCCCGCTGCCCTGGTGGGCCGGGGTCGCGGTGCTGTGCGCGCACACGGTGGCCGCCACGACCCTTGCGCTGCGGCGCCTGCCGCGGAGCGGTGAGCGGGCCGGCGCTGCGGCGGCCGACGCGGTGGGCGAGCCGGTCCTGGAGGCTGCGGACCGGACATGACCGAGGGCGGCGCGGGAGCGAGGTGCTACCGCGCCGCCCTCGTGAGTGCCGTGCCCGCCCGGCCTCGGGCTACCGGCGGACGTTCCAGTCGACGGTGGAGCGCAGCGTGCGGGCGATCTCCGGGTCGCGTACCGAGGGGGTCCGGTCCTCCGCGGTGACCGACAGGGTGTGCGTGCGGAGGTCGGGGAGCCGCAACTCCGCGACCGTGACGTCGGTCCGGCCCGCCAAGCGCTTGACCTCGCGGCCGTCGAGGTACCAGCGGACCAGGAGGCGGCGGCCGTCGCCGCCGGTGAGCCGGGGCACGGCCACCTTCGCGGTGTGCGCCGTCCGCAGGGTGCGGTCCGTCGGAGTGAGCGGGGTGACCACCTTCGCGTGCTGGTAGAAGCCGGCGATCATCGCCTCGACGCCGGGGAGGTTGAAGGGCTTGCCCAGGACCCGCATCAGCGAGTTGTCGGTGGGCCGGTGGACCCCGGTGACGAAGTAGCCGCCGCCCTCGTACGCGCCCACGGTGCCGCCGTCCGGAGAGGTCTCCCCGAGCCAGCGGTACCACTTGGCCCGCTGCCGGGCCATCCGGTCGGCGGACAGTTTGGAGGTGTTGGACTCGGTGGTCTCGGGCCCGGTGTACTTCTCGTAGTCCGGGACCCCGGGGTAGAAGTACTCGTCGGCGAGCTTGCCGAGCGAATGGCCCGTCTCGTGGATGGCGACCTGGCCGGACTTGGCGTTGTCCGCCGATGCGGTGGAGATGCCCTCGTAGCCGAGGGTGGCGCTGGGCTCGTTGTAGCCGGCGCCGCCGTATTTGGCGCTGTTGGCCAGGACGATGACCAGATCGGCCTCCGGCGCCTTGGCCACGTAGGCGTCCACCTTGGGCTGGTCTATGCACAGGAGCCGCTCGATCTCCTCGCACCAGAAGTACGAGCCGAGGGCCGTGTCGCGAACGGTCGCCCGGTCGGGGTCTCCGGAGACTCCGGACTCCCGGGAGACCGCGTCGACCGTCCAGACGTTGAAGAGGTTCCGGTAGGTGGCGTAGGGCTCCACGGCCGTCACCTCGGCCCACTTGGCCTGGGCGTCGGTGCGGAACTTCCCCAGCTCGGCCGCCGTGTAGCCGTCGCCGATGACGACCACGTCCAGCCGGTCGCCGGTGGGGCCGTTGTCGACGAGCTTGACGACCTCGCCGTCCGCCGCCTGCTCCGCCGCGGAGAGCCGGGCGCCCGAACCGGCCGACTGCGCGGCCCGGGCGGGGACGCGGGCGTGGCCCGATCCGGCGTCACCCCCCTGCTCCGGACCCGGAATCTCCACCACCAGCCGGGGCACGACCGGGGCGCCGACCGCGCGGACGGGGCCGGCGGCCAGCAACGCGGCGGTCGCGCAGGCCGCCGCGACGGCTGCCCGCAGGGCAGCACGGGCGGTCGGGCGTCTGACGTGGTGCATGAAGTCCTCCTGCGACGAGCGGAGTTAAACAGATGCGTAAGTGCACTGAATCGGTTGCTTAAATTAGGCGGCGCACGGCGGGTGCGCAATGCCCTGCTCCCCCTGAATACTGGGCAGTTCGAGCAACCAGGGGGATCCCATGGACGAACCGGCCGCAATCGGCCGCAGGGTTCAGCGCATGCGCACCGAACTCGGCATGACACAGCGCAAGTTGGCGGAGCCCTCGTACACCCCGGCCTACATCTCCACCCTCGAATCGGGGAAGGTGCGCCCCTCGGAGACCGCCCTGCGCTTCCTGGCCGGGCGACTCGGCACCTCCTACGAGGAGCTGGCGACCGGACGCCCCGCCGGGCTGGCCACCGAACTGCGCCTCGCCCTCACCGACGCCCAGCAGCTCCTGGCCTCCGGCGCGGCGGGCGAGGCCGCCGTCCACTACCGGCGTCTGCTCGCCGAAGCGGAGGAGCTCGGGCTCACCGACGAGCGGGTCGGGGCGCTGCTCGGACTCGGCGACTGCGCCCTGGAGACGGGTGAACTCCCGGATGCCATTGGGTACTTCGAGGCCGCAGAACGACTGATGGCCGATGAGCCGCTCCCCCGCCGCGCCCGCCCGATCCGCGGCCGCGCCGTGGCGCACCTGCTCGCCGGGGAACTGCGCTACGCCTGCTACCTGCTCGAATCCACCATCGACGAGCTGGGGGCGAGCGGACTGGCCGACCCCGAGGCGCTGCTCCTGCTCTACGCCGCGGTCATCGGGCCGTACATCGACATGGGCGCCCACGCCCGGGCCGCCCACGCCGCCGAGCTGGCCCTGGCGCTGGCACCGCAGGTCACCGACCCGGCCCTGGTGGCGGGCATGCACCGGCAGGTCGCCCGGACCTTCCTGACCGAGGGTCGGGTGGCCGACGCCGACGCCTCCCTGGCCAAGGCCCAGGCGATCTACGGGCAGCTACAGCTGCGGACCGACCTGGCGCACTGCCACTGGATGCGCGGCTACGTGCAGGCCCAGGACGGGGACCTCGCCTCCGCCGAGCGGGAACTGCGCACGGCGCGGGACATGCTCTCGGCAGGGCGGGCGGCCCTGTACACCGCGCAGGTGGAGGTCGAGCTGGCCGACGTACTGCGCCGGCTCGGCCGGTACGAGGAGGCCGCCGGGCTCCTCTCGGCGCTGCTGGCCCTCGGAGACAGCCACGGGGCCGTCCACGCGGGCGGCGCGCACCGGCTCCTGGGCCTCATGGCCGAGGAGCGGGGCGAGCCCGAGGCCGCCGAGGAGCACTACGTACAGGCCTTGGCACTGCTGGAGCGCAGCGGGGCGACGGGCGACCTCGCGGACCTGTGCCGGCTCCTGGGTGACCTGCTGCGCCGGGCCGGCCGTACCGAGGCGGCGCTGGACGCCTACCGCACGGGTCTGGGCCACCGGGCGGCTCCCGGCACCACCACGCTGGGCCCCGCTCCCGCGGCGCCGGCGTTCCCGCACCGTCCGGCGGCGCGGTAGCGGGCCGGCGGTGGCGGTGCTGGTGGCGGGCCGGCGGCGGTCGTCGGCTAGAGGTCGATCCAGTAGCGCCGCTTGCGGCCGATCAGGGTCTCGCGGACGTCTTCCAGCACGCCGCCGTTGTTCTCGATCGTGCGGATCGAGGCCTGGTTTCCGGGGTCGCAGGTGAGCAGCACCCGGTCGATCCCCAGCAGCCGGGCCTCGTGCTTGACCTCGCCCAGGGCCCAGGTGGCCAGGCCACGGCGGCGGGCCGAGGGTCGGACGCCGTAGCCGATGTGGCCACCCGCGTCGAGCAGGAAGCCGTTCAGGTAGTGCCTCAGGTCGATGGCGCCCAGGTATTCGTCCCCTTCGGCGATCCACCAGTACGTGGCGTGGACGCGTCCGTGTTCGAGCGGCACCGCACGGTCCCCGTACTGTCGCAGCCGCTCCGTCCAGGCGGCGAAGCCCTCCGGGGTGTCCACGTCGTCCTCGGAGCCGAGCCCGGCGCCGTCCATGTGGGCGTCGGGGCCCCATTCCGCCTGCGTGGCGAGCCAGGAGGCGTACAGACGGGGGGTGGGTGTGGTCAGCTCGGGCATGAGCGGACGATAACAGTCCGCGGAAACGGTCCCCGGCGGGCCGAGGGGCACGACACCTCCCCTTTTAACCAATCGGCGTCGATTATATTGGAGTCATGACCGGAATGCCCCGTGGTGTCGATGCCCAGCGTGTCCACCACGCCTTGGCCGTACCGTCGCGTCGGCGTCTGATGACCCTGCTGCGGGAGGCGGACGGCCTGCTGGGCGTGGATGACATGGCCGCTGCCACGGGGCTTTCGGTCGCCACCGTCCGCCACCATCTGGCCACCCTGACCGAGGCGGGCCTGGTCACGGCCACCGCCTCGGCCGGGCCGGGCCGGGGCCGGCCCCGACTGCGGTACGCGGCCGGCCGGCCCGATCCCGAGGAGGAGGCGGACACCCCTTTCCGGGAGCTCGCCCAGGCCCTGGCCGAGGCGGTCGGGGGCGGCCCTGGTGCATCCCGGGAGGCCGGCCTCGGCTGGGGGCGCCGACTGGCCGGGAGCGGCCCGGCGGCGGAGCGGGTGTTCGCCGCGGCCGCCCGGATGGGTTTCGCCCCCGGGGACGCACCGGGGCCCGCCCCCGGCACCCGGCGGATCCTGCTGCACGAGTGCCCGTACCGGGAGCTGGCCCGGGCCCGGCCCGAGGTCGTGTGCGCCGTCCATCAAGGCGTCCTGGACGGCCTGCTGGAGTCCAGCGGGACCACGGTGCGACTGCTGCCCTTCATCGGCTCGGACCTGTGCGCGGCGGACCTGCGCACGACCTGACCCCGGGGGGCGGTCGCGGGGGTCAGCCGCGGAGTTCGGCCGCGGGGCGGTTGCGGCGGCGGTACTCGTCCGTCGGGACGCCGCCCACGCCCCAGTCCTCCAGGGCGACCTCGTCGATGAGGACGAACGTGGTCGCCGGGTCCTTGGCCAGGACCTTGACCAGCAGGTCGGTGATGCCGGCGATGAGCTCGGCCTTCTGCGACGCGGTGGCGCCTTCACGGGTGATCTTGACGTTGACGTAGGGCACGGGGATTCCTCTTCGCGTGGTGGTGACGGGCGGGCGGGCGCACGCTCGCGCAAGGGCAGGGGCGTCAGATGCGACGGCCGGTGACGTGGCCGCCGTCCACCCGCAGGGCGTGGCCGGTCACGAACCCGGCGCCCGCCAGGTACAGCACGGCGTCGGAGATCTCGGCGACCTCGCCGACCCTCTCCTGGAGGGCGAGTCCGCCGTAGGAGTCCACGTCCGAGCCCGCGTGCAGCGGCGTGCGGACGATGCCGGCCGCCACCAGGTTCACGCTGATGCCGTCGACGGCCAGCTCGGCGGCCAGGCTCGTCGTCAGCGCGTGCACTCCGCCCTTGCTGACCACGGGCGCGGAGGCCGGGAAGCCCGCCAGCGCGTGGTCCACCAGAACGGTGCCGATGTTGACGATGCTGCCGCCCTCACCCTGGGCGCGCAGGGCCCGGACGACCGCCTGCGTGGTGAGGTAGGTGCCCTTGAGGTTCCCCGACAGATAGCCGTCGAGCTCTTCCTCCGTCACCTCGGTGAAGGGCTTCGGCGCGAAGGTGCCTGCGTTGTTGACCAGGACGTCGATCCGCCCGAAGCGCTCCAGCGCCGTGCGGACGAGCGCTTCGCCGGTCTCCCGCGCTCCGATGCCGCCCGCGACCCAGGCGGTCCGCTCGGGATGTCCGAGGGTGACGGCGGCCTTGGCGACGCGGTCGGCGTCCCGGCCGTTGAGCACGACGTTCGCGCCGCTCGCCAGGAAGGCCCGGGCGATGTCCAGTCCGATGCCGCTGGAGGAACCGGTGACGATGGCCGTGGTCGTGGTCGTGGTCGTGGTCGTATGGGTACGGGTGACGGTCATGGTGGCTCGTGCCTTTCGTGGGTGGCGGCCGGGGAGTCCCAGCGCCTGACACCAGAAAGCTATGAGCCCTCAACCCATAACACCACGACGTAAATTGGAGCGTGTGATAATCCAGGGTTATGGATGTGGATCTGCGTGACCTCGAGCTCCTGGACGCCACCGCGGAGGCAGGCTCCCTGACCGCCGCCGCCGAGCGGCTCTACGTCAGCCAGCCCGCCCTCAGTCAGCGGCTCACCCGCCTGGAGGCCCGGCTCGGCATGCCCCTCTTCGACCGCAAGGGCCGCCGCCTGATCCCCAACGCCGCGGGCCGCCGACTGCTGGTCGCCGCCCACCACGTCCTCGGCGAACTCGCCTCGGCCTCCCGCGACTTGCGCGAGCTCCGTGACGGGCACGATCGGCGGGTCCGGTTCACGGCGCAGTGCAGCACCACCTTTCCCTGGCTGCCGCCGGTCCTGCGCGCCTTCCGTGAGCGCGAACCGGACATCGACGTACGGATCGAGGCGGTCGCCGACGACGCCCCGATCCCGGCACTGCTGGCCGATCTGGTCGACGTGGCGCTGGTGACCAAGCCGGACCTGCAGATGGACCGGGTGTCCCTGACCAGGCTGTTCGACGACGAGATGATGGCCGTGGTGCCCGCCGGGCACCCGTGGGCCACCCGCGCACACCTGACCGCCCGCGACTTCGACGGCGCGGACCTGGTCCTCTACGACTTCTACGACCAAAAGCGCATCCCCTCGATGCCGCTGCCGATCCCCGCCGGCGCCCGGCCCGCCCGCATCACCACCATGCCGGTGGTGACCGATCTGGTGATCGAGATGGTCGCGGGCGGCCAGGGCGTGACCGTACTGCCGAACTGGGTCGCCGCTCCCTACGTCGCCTCGCACGGTCTGGCGCTGGTCCGCATCGGCGCGAAGCCCCTGACCCGGACCTGGTTCTGCGCGACCCGGACCGGTCCGCGGCCGCCCCACCTGGAGGCGTTCGTGGAGGAGCTCGTCGCGCGTCTCGAAGCTCCCCGCGTGGACTGAGGGGCGCGGCGCCGCCGAGGACCGGGAGGCGGCCCGGCGCATCGACGCCGTCGGCCACCGGATCTGACCGGGTCCGGTGCTTCAGGCCCGGGGCACACCGGCTCGGCCGCGGAGGGAGCGGTGCATCAGGAGCACGTACAGGGACGCCGCCACGGCGATACCGACGGGCAGGGAGAGGTCCACGCCGCCCAGGGCCCGGGCGACGGGGCCCGTGTACAGGGTGTCCACGCACAGGGCGGCTGCCGCGATGCCCGCCGTCAGGGCCAGCGCGCCCGCCCGGTTGACGCCCCCGGTGTACCAGAAGGGGCTGCCGGGCCTCTCGTCGGTGAGCGCGGGGCCGTCGTAGCGGCAGCGGCGCAGCAGGATGTCGGTCGCGTAGACGGCGGTGCCGGGGCCCAGCAGGACGACGGTCAGCTGGAGGAGGTTGCCGACGGTGTCGAGGAAGTTGGAGACGAGGAGCGCGTACAGGGTCACCGCGACGCCGATCGCCCCGTCGACGAGGACTCCGACGGAGCGGCGGACGCGGACGCCGGCCGCCTGGAGGGCGAGGCCGGAACTGTAGGCGGTCATGGCGTTGTTGGCGATCGTGCCGAGCACGATCGCCGACAGGAACACGGGTGAGAACCAGGAGGGCAGGATGCTCTCCAGCCCGGCCTGCGGCTCGGCCATGTCCACGACGGTCGCGGCGAGGGCGCCCAGCGAGGTGAGGAGGACTCCGGGCAGGAATCCGCCGAGCGCGGTCCAGCCCGCGACCGCCCTCGGGGAGGTCGTCCGCGGCAGGTAGCGGGAGAAGTCCGCGCTGTTGGTGTAGGAGAGCGGGCCCGAGGCGATGAGCGTGACGCCGGCCGCGAGGGTGGCCCACAGGGCGCCGCCGCTCAGTGGTTCGGCGGGCTGCCGGCCGAGGTCGCCTCGGGTGCACACGTACCCGGCCACGACGGCGAACGTGACCGTGAGGGCGATCGCGATCGAGGGGTAGAGCCTGACCATGGTGGCGTGTCCGTAGACGCCGATGGCCAGGGTGAGGGCGGCGATGACCACCACGACGGCGATCTTGACCCCGCTGTTCGTGTCGATGCCCGCCTTCTCCACGAGGACGAAGGCGGCGACCGCGGCGGCGGCCAGGTTGAGGGCGATGTAGCAGATGCAGAGCATCCAGCCGTTGACGGCGATGTTCACCCGGTTGCCGCGGATGCCGTACATCGCCCGCGCGATCACCTCGCTCGGCGTGCCGGAGGCCGGCCCCGAGACGGCCAGCAGGCCGATCGGCGCCCAGAACAGGCTGCCCAGCACGATGACCGCGATGGCCTGCCCCAGGCTCAGGCCCATGAGGATCAGGGTGGCGCCGACCACCATGCTCAGGTAGTTCACGTTCGCCGCCGCCCAGACGGGGAACAGCTCGCGGGCACGGCCGTGGCGCTCCCGGTCGGGAACGTGGTCGATGCCATGGGCCTCGACCCGGCCGGGCCGGTCCGCGGCCGTTCCGGGGCGTGTGCCCTCGCCCTCGCCCGTGCCCTCGCCCGTGCCCTCGCCCTCGCCCGTGCCCGTGGATCCCATGGAGCCCTCCGTCTGCGGTCGTACCCGCCTGTGCGCCGGGGCGGAGGCGTTCGCGTCGCTCTCGCCCGATCTTCAGGCACCCGGGGAGGACTCGCGTACGACGACATCAGCGCACTTGGGGGCCGTGACCGGCCGGAGCCGACGGCCGACGCCCCTACGGAGGCCGCACGTACGGCAGTTGCCTGCGACCGGTACGGTTTCTGCATGGACGATCACGCAACGAATTCGACATCGGGCGACGCGGTCCTGTCAGAGCTGATCAAGAAGACCGCGCGCCTGCACCTGGCGGAGCTGGGTGGCGGAGGGCTGTCACTGGACTCCCTCGCGCATGACTGCGGTCGCGCCGTCACCGAGGTGCAGACCCTCTTCCCGCACCGGGACGACCTGCTGACCGCACTGGTCATCGATGCCTACGACGCGTCCGGCGCCGCGATGGAGCAGGCCGACGAGGCCGCCACCGCCGCCCACGCGTCGGCGGGTGCGCGGCTGCTCGCCGTCACGCGCGCGCTGCGTCGGTGGTCCTTCGCCCACCCCGCCGAGTTCACGCTGATCTACGGATCGCCCGTACCCGGCTACCACGCCCCGCAGGACACCGTCCTGCCGGCCTCGCGCACGCCGGGCGTCCTCGCCGCCATCGTGGGCGCGGCGCTGGCGGACAGTGAACTCACCCCGCCCCGACGCACGGTGCCCGGGCCGCCGTTGCTGCTGCCGGCTGCCGTGGAGGCCTTCGGCGGCCTGCCCCCGGCTCCGTTCTCGGACGTCATCGAGCGCGGGATCGTGTTGTGGAGCAGCCTGATCGGACTCCTGGTGTTCCAGGTCTTCAGCCGGACCCACGACAGCGTCCGGGACGAGGCCGCGTTCTTCGACTACGCCGTCGCCGTGGCGGCCGAGGCCATCGGACTCGTGGTCCCCCTGGACGGGGCCGGCGAGGACACCCGCTGAGGACCGGGGGGCCTTGACGGGGAGCCCTCGCGGGCGGGTTACCGTATCCCTTCATTCGAGGGGGAACAGCGATGTCGCACCACACTGGGTGGGGTCACCACCCGGGTCAGCCCGTTCCACCGCAGTGGGGAGGCGGCTGGATGCCGCCGCCGGCCCCGCAGCCGGGCGTCATACCTCTGCGTCCTCTCGGTACGGGCGATGTGATCAACGGGGCCTTCGGGACCTTCCGGCGGTACTGGAAGCCCCTCATCGGCGTCATGGCCGCCGTCCAGGGCATCGGAATCCTGCTCGTTGCCGCCACGCTCGCGATCTCCTTCGCGGCGCTGTACGACCGGTACTCCGCCGTCTTCGAACTCGCGCCCGGTGAAGACCCTGCCGGCCCGGACGTGGCGGCCTTCTTCCTGTCCTTCGTACCGGCGGGCGTGGTCCTGCTCGTCGCGATGACGGTGGGCGCCGCGATGTTCAGCGCCCTGTGCCCCGCGTTGGTCCAGGAGGCGGTGCTCGGCCGTCCCACGACCTTCGGCGCGATGTGGCGCCGCAGTTGGTCACGGCTGCCGTCGGTGCTCGGCACCGTCCTGCTCACCGCGCTGATCGCGGGCGGGCCGATGCTCCTGCTGTACGCGATCTGCGTCCCCCTGATCGTCATGTCCACGGACCTGGACGGCTCCGGTCCGTCGGCCGCCTTCGGCCTGCTGCTCCTGGGCTCACTCCTGTGCGTGCCCTTCTCCGTCTGGCTCATGGCACGGTTCAGCCTGGCGCCCCCCGCGGCGGTGTGCGAAGGACTCGGCCCCGTCGCGGCCCTGCGGCGCTCCTCCCATCTGGTCCGCGACGGCTGGTGGAGGGTGTTCGGCATCTCGATGCTCGGGTACCTCGTGGCGATGGCCGTCGGGTACGCCGTCCAGATGCCGTTCGGCTTCGTCGGCATGTTCGCGGTCTTCCCGATCCTGCCGGGGCCGGGCGAACCCTCGCCGGACACCGGCACGCTGATCTTCGGGTTCCTCGTCTACGGGGCCACCATGCTGCTCGGCGGTGTCATCAGCTCGCTGTTCCAGTTCAGCTTCCCGCAGTTGGTCATCGCCCTGATCTACGTCGACCAGCGGATGCGCAAGGAGGACCTCGCGGCGACGCTCACCGCCGCCGCTTTCCCCGCACCGACTCCGGGGGCGGAGACGGGGACAGAGCCGGGGCCGGGGCCGGGTTCGGGGACAGGGTCGACTTCGGCCCCCGAACGGACCTGAGGGCACCGCAGGCACAGGCGGGCTCGCACCTACAATGCTCGAATGATCTTCATTGTGGTGAAATTCCCCGTCAAGTCCGAGTACGTCGACCAGTGGCCCGAGCTGGTCGCGGAGTTCACGCACGCCACCCGCGCCGAGCCGGGCAACCTGTGGTTCGAGTGGTCCCGCAGCCTGGAGGAGCCGGACACCTACGTACTGGTCGAGGCGTTCCAGGACGACGCCGGGGAGGCGCACGTCACCTCCGCTCACTTCCGCGCCGCCCTGGAGACCATGCGCCCCCTGGTCGCCCGGACGCCGGAGATCGTCAGCACCACCATCGAGGGCGCGACCGGCTGGAGCCGCATGGGCGAGCTCCAGGTCGACTGACGGACGGCTGCACCCCCGACGTCAGCAGGAGGCCTGTCCCCGTCACCTGGTGACCGCCCGGACAAGGGCGAGTTCGCGTCAAGTTGATGTTTCCCGCGTCCGTGGAGAACCGCACGGGCCTGCCCCGCGTGATACCCCACACGCACGCATTGGCATGCACACGAACGCGGGGGAACACGGGTGGGATTCGCAAGGAAGGCCCGAACGGCGGCGCTCGCCGCAGCGGTGACCGGGGCGCTGATCGCGGGGGCGGCCGGCGCCACGCCGGCGCTGGCCGCAGGCACCACCGCACAGGAGGGCAAAGGGAGTCCGGCCGAGGGCCGGGCGAAGAAGGAATCGAAGCCGTCCGCGACGGTGACCCTGATCACCGGCGACCGGGTCGTCGTCAAGGGTGACGGAAGCGTCGAGCAGTTGCTGCGCGGCGCGGGCCGGGAGGGGACGGCCTTCTCGGTGCGCCGCGAGGGGGCGCACACGTACGTCATTCCGCAGGACGCCCTGCGACTGGTCGCCGACGGGGTGCTCGACCGGCGGCTGTTCGACGTCGCCGAGCTGGTCAGGAACGGGTACGACGATGCGCACCGCACCACGCTGCCCCTGATCGCCGGCTACCGGCGCGACGCCTCGGGGACCAAGACCTTCGGGGCCGCCGGCGACACGCTGGCGGCGGTCGCCCGCGACCGCCGCGAACTGCCCGCGGTGGCGGGCGAGGCGTTCCACGCGCGCAAGGCCGACGCGGCAGCCCTCTGGACGGCGGTCACCGGCCGGAAGGACGCCCGCACGCTGGGCTCCGCGCCCGTGCCGCCGGTCGCCCACCTGTGGCTGGACGGCAAGGTGAGCGCCACCCTGGACAAGAGCGTGCCGCAGATAGGCGCGCCCACCATGTGGAAGGCGGGCTTCACCGGCAAGGGCGTCAAGGTGGCGGTCCTGGACACGGGGGTCGACGAAACCCACCCCGACCTCAAGGGCGTCGAGACGCTGCAGAAGAACTTCAGCAGTTCGCCCGACTCCAAGGACCGGTACGGGCACGGTACGCACGTGGCCTCCACGATCGCCGGGTCGGGCGCGCGGTCGGGAGGCCTCTACAAGGGCGTGGCACCCGACGTCCAGCTCCTGGACGGCAAGGTCCTGGGCGACGACGGCTTCGGCTCCGACTCCGAGATCGTCAGCGGTATGCAGTGGGCCGTGGACCAGGGCGCGACGGTCGTCAACATGAGTGTGGGCTCTCCCGACCAGCCCGGCATCGACCCCATGGAGGAAGCGGTCGCCCAGCTCTCCGGCAAGGCGCTGTTCGTGGTGGCCGCCGGGAACGAGGGCGACAAGGCCGCCACGTTGCGCACGCCCGGCAGCGCCGCGGCGGCGCTCACCGTCGGCGCGGTGGACAAGCAGGACCAGCTCGCGGACTTCTCCAGCCGCGGTCCGACCGCCGATGGACTGGCCAAGCCCGACATCACCGCCCCGGGCGTCGACATCACCGCCGCCGCCACCACGCAGAGCCCGGACCCCGGGCCCGCCGAGGGCTACGTCGCCATGTCCGGCACGTCGATGGCCACCCCGCACGTCGCGGGCGCCGCGGCCCTGGTCAAGCAGCAGCACCCGAACTGGAGCGCGGCCCGGATCAAGGCCCTGCTGACCGGCTCGGCCACGCCCGCCCCGAAGCTCAACGCCTACCAGCAGGGCGCGGGTCGCACCGACCTCGTCCGGGCAGCCAAGGCGGTCGTCACCGCCGAGCCCGGATCCCTCGCCTTCGGCACGCACCTCTGGCCGCACGCCGACGACAAGCCGGTGTCCAAGTCGCTCACCTACCGCAACCACGGCACCAAGCCCGTCACGCTGCAGCTGAGCACGGCCGGTACCGGCCCGTCCGGCCGCCCGGCCCCGGCCGGGATGTTCACCGTCAAGGACGCCCAGCTCACCGTCCCCGCCGGGGGCACCGCGACGACCACCGTCACCGCCGACACCCGCAAGGGCGCCCTCGACGGCGCCTTCGGCGGAACGGTGCTGGCCAGCGGGGACGGGCAGCAGGTGCGCACCGGTCTCGTGGTCGAACGTGAGGTGGAGTCCTACGACGTCACCCTGAGGCACCTGGACGTCAACGGCGCGAACCCGTCGACCTACTACACCACCGTCACGAAGCTCGGTGCCGGCCTGGAGGGCCGCTTCGAGGTCCGGTACGACCCGAGCGGCACGGTCGTCCAGCGACTGCCCAAGGGCGAGTACCTGCTGGAGGGCGTCGTCTGGGGCCCGGACTCCACCCTGGGGTTCTTCGTCCAGCCTCTGCTGAAGCTCACGGGGAAGACCGCGGTCACCTTCGACTCCCGCAAGGCCAAGCCGTTCGCCGTCACCCCTCCGGATCCGTCCGCGAAGCTGGTGAGCGCCTACGCCGGGTTCTACGACGAGGCCGCGATGGTGTCCGACATGTGGGCCACCGACGGGGTGACGAAGATCCTCACCCAGCACCTGGGCCCGGCCACGCCCACGCTGCGGGCGCAGTACAACGGCCGGTGGAAGACACCGGGGGCGGCGGGCAAGAACGTCGACTACCGGCTCGCCTTCAACCGTTCGGGCTCCTGGTTCGACGGGCTCGACCGCAAGCTCACCCGCGCCGACGTCGCCGAGGTGAAGCTCGGGTTCGGCGCCTCGGTCACCGGAACGAAGGGCCTCGTCCACGCGACGCCGACGGACTCCCGCGGCTACACCTCCGGAGTGCAGGACCCCACCGAGCAGAGCCTGCCGCTGGCGAGCACCCAGTACGTCAACACCGAGGGCGGGGTGCGCTGGTCCTGGGTCGCCTCGCAGGTGAACTCCCAGGGGGAGCCGCGCATCATCTACACGCATGACCTCCGGTCGTACCAGCCGGGCCGGCGGTACACGCTGAACTTCAACACCGGCGTGGTCGGCCCCGATCTGGAGGCCGGGAAGGAGCAGGCCGCGACGCGGTCCGGCGACTACGTGGACTTCAATGTCGGGCTGTTCAACGACGGCGCCGGCCACGAGGGCTGGTCCACCACCACCGGCGGCTTCACCCGGCTGGAGTCAGGCGGCCGGGTCATCGTCGAGACGCCGCCGACCGGCTGGCTGAGCGCCGAGGTGCCGGCCGGCAAGGCCACGTACCGGCTGACGAAGGAGGCGAGCCGCTCCACAGGCGACACCTCGACCAGCACGAAGGTCAACGCGGTCTGGACGTTCACCTCGGCCCGCCCTGCCACGGACGACCCCGTGGCGCTGCCGCTGTCCACGGTGCGGCTCTCGCCGAAGCTGAGCCTGAGCGGGACGGCGCCGGCGGGCGGCGCGCTGAAGGTGCCGCTGCGGCTGGGCGGCGTGGCCGGCGCGGAGGGACAGGTCGCCTCGCTGGCGGTCAGGGCCTCCTTCGACGGGGGCGCGACCTGGCGGCTCCTCGCGGTGGCGACGGACGCGGAGGGAGAGCGTTCGGTGACCGTGCAGCACCCGGCGTCGGCCAAGGCCGTGTCGTTCCGGGTGGACCTGAAGGACAAGGCCGGCAACACCGTGCGGGAGACGATCACCAACGCCTACCGGCTCGCTCCCTGAGCCGCCCGTAGGACGCTCCGGCCCGGCCCCGCATCGCGCGGGTGCCGGGCCGGACCTGGTTCGCGGCGCCGGGTCCGGCCGGCCGGTGGGGTTCCGGCCGGCGGGACACCGTACGCGCGTCAGGAGATGGTGAGGAACTGGGCCGTGCTCGGTACTCCCCCGGCGTCGAGGGCGAAGAGCATGTAGGTCCCCGGCAGGACCACGCCCGGGTCGGCGGGCAGGGACACCGTGTGGGTGCCGGTTCCCGTGGCCGTGGAGGCGAGGGGCACGCGGCGTTGGTCGTTGTCGGTGGAGTGGGTCGCGGCCGCTGCCCGCATCAGGACGAAGGATGCCGCCGGGGTCGAGGTGGAGACCGTCAGTGACGTGCCGGGGGCCGCCCTGGAGGGGACGCCTCCCGTGATCTCCGGGCGCGCCTTGGGCGATCCGTCCGGGTTGAGGAGGTACGGCGGCGTGAACACCGCCCCGTCGGCGTGGTTGGTGGCGCAGTCGCCGCACAGTCCACCGCCGCCGGAGAAGACCCGCCCGTCCGGCAACAGGTTGGCCACGCTGTGGTAGTTGCGCGGGACGGCCATGGTGGCGAGGGGGGTGAAGGCGCCGGTCGCGGGGTCCCACAGTTCGGGGGTCAGCACCGAGGTGGCGTCGCTGAACGGCACCGGATGGCTCTGTCCGCCGAAGACGATCACCTTGCCGTCGGGCAGGACCACGCTGTTGGCGAAGGCCCTGGCGTACTCCATGTCTCCGCTACGGGCGGTTTCGACCTGCCCGCCCGTGATGCTGACGGTGTAGGCGCGGCGCGTGGCGGGGGTGTTCTGGTAGGCGGGCGAGCCGCCCAGGGTGAGCAGTTTGCCGATGTCGTAGGCGACGGCGTTGCCCGTCATGGCGTCGGCACTGTCGGCCCGGGTGCCGGCAGGGGTGATGCTTCCCGTACCGGTGGTCGAGATCCAGTTCATCTGCTTGCTCGGGCCGAGCTGCAGCACCTTGCCGCCCGAAGTGGCGTGCAGCCACATGTGGTTGTCGGCGCGGTAGGGTCCGGCCGGGTCGGCCGTGGACGCCCGGAGGGCCGGGACGCCGGGGAGACCGCGCCAGGTGCCGGTTTCCGGCGACCAGGCCTCACCGGCCTTGTCGCCCGCGGGCCCGCTCCAGGATCCGCCCAGGACGAAGGCCTCGCCGGTGGAGAGCAGCGTCATGGACTGGTAGCCGCGGGGGATGTTCATGCTGCCGGTGGCCGACCAGGCGTCGGTGGCGGGGTCGTAGATGCTGGCCTTCTCCGCGTTGCTGCCCCCGGTGACCAGCACGCGGCCGTCGGCCAGCATGGCTATGCCCGGGCAGAACATGTCGTGGCCGGTGTTGTCGATGCGGCGCTGGGTGACCTTGCCCGTCTTCAGGTCGAGGATCGCGGTCTGGGTGTAGCCGTTGCTCCCGCCGAAGCGGTCCACCGCGTACGCGGACCAGGCCAGCAGCTTGTCGCCGGGCAGCACGGCCGTGGCCACGGGGACCAGGGGGAAGCCGGTGATCCGGCCCCAGGATCCGTGGACGGCGGGGCTCGCCGGCCCGCTCAGGCGGATCTCGGCGGCCGAGGTCCACGGGCCGCGGGCGCCGGCCTCGGTGGTCACGGTCAGCCGTACGAACCGGGCGTTCGCGGTGCGGGTGAAGGTGGCGGTCTTCACGGTGTCGTCGTCGCGCCAGGTGCCCGCGGCGACCGGCGCGCCGAAGGCGGCTCCGTCGGTGCTCGTGGTGACGGTGTACGCGCCCGCCCGGCCGTTGGGGCCGTTCGTACGCGGGTGGTAGACGAGTGCGGAGACCGCGGCCGTGCGGTGCATGTCGACGGTGATGCTGTGCGGCAGGGGCGCCGGGGTGCCCGACCACTTGCTGTGCCAGAGGGTGCCGGTGTCCCCGTCGAGCACGTTGGCCGCGCGTCCGTTCTCGCTGCCCGTCTCCTCGTCGCTCGCCGCGGCCGTCCACCCGGTCCGGGCCAGGTCCACGGTGGCCTCGGGGGTGCCGGGGTCGCCCAGCAGGTTGATCTCGGCGGCGGAGGTCCACGGGCCGCGGCCGCCGGCCTCGGTGAGGGCCGTCAGCCGTACGAACCGGGCCCCCTGCGGGGCGAACCCGAGGGTTTTGGCGCTGCCGTCGTCCGCGAGCGTGCCGCCGGCGACCGGGGCCGGCCAGTTCGCTCCGTCCGCGCTGACGCTGAGGGTGTACTCGCCGACGCGCCCGTTGGCCCCGTTGGTACGGGGGGTGTAGACGAGCGCCGAGACGACCGCCGTGCGGTGCATGTCGATGGTGATGGTGTGCGGCAAGGGGGCCGCGGTGCCCGACCACTTGCTGTGCCAGAGGGTGGCGGTGTCCCCGTCGAGGACGTTGGCCGCGCGTCCGTTCTCGCCGGTCGTCTCCTCGTCGCTCGCCACGGCCGTCCACCCGGTCCGGTCGAGGAGGGGGGCCGTCGGCTCCATGGCGTTGGCCGGCGCGATGCCGTGGTGCGGCGACTGCTTCGCCGCCCGCTCCTCGAAGGGCGTGGGCGCGGGCCGGGGCTGCGGACCGCGGCCGGGCGCGGCCTGGCTCGCGACCCCGAGCCACGGCGTGAAGCCGATCAGCAGCGCGCCGAGACCGAAGGCGATGAGCAGCCTGGAGCGGCGTAGCGCGCGGGGTAGGGCGGGGAAGCGCCTGGACTGCAATCTGACCTCCTGGGGCGAACCGGCATGCCCCATGGAAGATAGGTCAGGGTCTCCACAACTCACCCAAATGAGAGGAGAGTTGACGCAAAACCGCATGCACCGGCGCGATCCGGGAGGGAGCGCCGGGACGTGCCTAGAGCGGCACTGCGCCGTCGGCGGCGAACGGGCCTCCGTGGCCGGGGACGATCAGGTCCGCCGCGGCGAGCACTCGCAGCCGGGAGGTGCGCAGCACCTCGCGGTCCGGGGCGACCGGGTCGTCGGCGGGGCCCTGCGCGTGCCACCACAGGTCGCCGGCGAAGGCCACCACTCCGGAGTCCGTTCCGGCCAGCAGCGTGATGTCCTCGTGGCTGTGTCCCGGCGTGCGGATCAGGCGCAGGGAGGGGGTGAGTTCGTAGCCCTCGGCGTCCCGGTTGGTCCACTGGTCGCCCTGGTACTCCACCTGGTGGTCGTGCACCCGGGCCCGGCCGAACAGGCCCGCGTTCATGGTGTTGTCCGGGTGGTGGTGGCTGAGCACCACGTCGGTGATGTCGTCGGGTCCCAGCCCCAACTCCGCGAGCGGGCCGAGGATGTCCGCGTGGCTCGCCACCATGCCCGGGTCGAAGATGAAGTGCCGGCCGGCGTCGGACACGTACGAGACGGTGGCGGCGACCCCGGGGCCGGTGGAGCCGACGTAGCCGGTGGTCAGGATCGTGTAGACGGCGCTGCGGCCGAGCGGTGCGTCGGTGCGGAGGTTCTGGGCGGTGGCCTCGGCGTCTGCCGTGATGTCCGCCGCGACGGCCTCGGTCGTCGTGGTGTCTGCCGCGATGTCTGTCGTCGTGTTCGTCATGGCTGCAATCCTGCCGACCCGGCGGGGAGCGCACGAGTGGCACACCTGCCAGTGATCGCAGGATTCGTGCCACCGTGGCAGACTGCCCCCGTGCCCCCTTTCGCGACCGTCGCCGCGTACGTCCCGCCCGGTGCCGGCATGCTCGCCGTCGGGATCGTCGCCGAGGTCTTCGGCCCGCACGGGCAGGGGCTGCCCGGCTTCGACTTCGCGCTGTGCGCCGAGCGGCCCGGGCCGGTCCCCACCGACTTCGGCGTGCCGCTCGCGATCGAGCACGGCCTCGACCGGCTGGCCACGGCCGATCTGGTGATCGCCCTGCCGGGGGCCGGTTTCCGTACGCCGCCCGGTCCGGCGGTACGTGACGCGCTGGTGGCCGCGTACGAGGGTGGTGCCCTGCTCGCGGCCCACTGCGTCGGCACGTTCGCACTCGCCGAGGCCGGGCTGCTCGACGGGCTGCGGGCCACCACGCACTGGCGGTTCGCCGAACTGCTGGCCCACCGGCACCCGGACGTGGCCGTCGAACCGGACGCCCTGTACATCGACGAAGGCAGGATCGTCACGGGTGCGGGAGCGGCCGCCGGCTTCGATCTGTGCCTGCACCTGCTGCGACGGGAGCACGGGGCCGCGATGGCCAACGCCGTGGCCCGGGACATGGTGCTGCCCTCGCACCGCGACGGCGGGCAGGCCCAGTACCTCGCGGCGCCCGTGCCCGAGGACTGCCGGGACGAGCGGCTCTCCGAGGTGCTCGCCTGGGCCCGCGACCACCTCCACGAGCCGCTTCCCGTCACGGAGCTGGCCCGGCGCGCCGTGATGAGCAAGCGGTCCTTCGCCCGCCGCTTCACCGCCGCGACCGGCACCACCCCGCACGCCTGGCTGCGGAACCTGCGGCTGAGCAGCGCCGAGGAGCTGCTCGAGAGCACGGACCTGCCCGTCGAGGAGATCGCCCGTCGGGTCGGCTACGGAAGCGCGGCCGTCCTGCGCGAACAGTTCGTGCGGCGCAGGGGAGTTCCGCCGCGTTCCTACCGGCGCTCCTTCACGAGCACGCCGTAGCCCGGGGCCCCGGTGCCGACGGGGGCCTGTCCTATGATCGTTCCTGTGACCTCCGCACTGATCCTCATCGACCTGATGCCCCGCATCATCGGGCTGCCGGTCGCCCCTCACTCCGGCGAAGAGGTGCTGGCCCGCTGCCTCCGGCTGGCCGATGCCTTCAGGGCGGACGGGCGTCCGGTGGTGCTCGTCCGAGTGGACCGGCCGGGGGTCGCCGAGCAGCCGCCGGGCAGCGGCTTCGCCGACGGGCTGGAGCGGCCGGGCGACGTCCTGATCGTCAAGCACACCGTCGGCGCGTTCCACGGCACCGGCCTGGACGACCGGTTGCGCGGCCTGGGCGTGGACACGCTGGTGCTGGCCGGGCTGGTCACCACGATGGGGGTCGAGTCCACGGCGCGCGCCGCGAGCGACCACGGCTACGAGCTGGAGTTCGTGGCCGACGCCATGTCCGGCTTCGCCGCCGACGAGCACGCGTTCGCCGTGGAGCGGATCTTCCCCCGGTTCGGCGACGTGCACAACACGGCGGACTACGCCTGACCACGATGGACGACCGGACCACCCGCAGCACTGTACGAAGTCTCCTGTGAACGATGTGAACGAACAGACCCGGCCCGCGACCGTTCGCGTGTTCATCGCCCTCGCCCCGCCCGACGACGCGAAGGAGGAACTCGCGCGCGAACTGGGCCCCGCCTACGCGGCGTACCCGCACATGCGGTGGAACCGCATCGAGGACTGGCACATCACCCTGGCGTTCCTCGGTGAGCTGCCGGTCGAGGCCGTCCCTCTCCTGCGGCCGCCGCTCGCCGGCCTCGCGGCGGCGCACGGCCCCGTACGCCTGTCCCTGCGCGGGGGCGGCCACTTCGGCGAGCGGGTGCTCTGGAGCGGGATCGACGGGGACCTCGACGGACTGCACCGGCTCGCCGCCGAGGTGCGCGCCGTGGTCAGGGAGTGCGGCATCCCCTTCGAAGAGCGGCCGCTGCGCCCCCATCTGACGCTGGCCCGCGCCCGCCGGAACGATGCTTCCTCGGCGGCGGAGGCCGCGGCCGGGCTCTCCGGGTTCGCCGGTCGCCGCTGGCGGACGGAGCGCTTGCACCTGGTCGGCAGCAACATCGGCCGCGGCCCGGGGCCGATCCACTACCGCGACATCGAGGCGTGGGACCTCGGCGGCGGAGTCGGTGACGAAGGGGCGCAGGGCGACACGGACGGCTGATCGACCGCCCGCTCGGCGACGGCGGGAAACTCCTTGACGCAAAGCAGCTTAGCGCTAAGCTACTTCCGAGCAATCTAATCGGGGGGAGGATCGACGTGGGCAAGGGCATGCGCGAGGAACGGGTGGCGGGCGAACGGTCGCTGCTCCTCGGGGTGGGCATCAGCGCGATCGGGATCGGGATGTACATCCCCTTCTCGCTCGTCTTCTTCCACCACGTCACCGGGCTCTCCTTCGCCCTCGTCGGCATCGTGCTGACGGCGACCGGCCTGGCCGGACTCACGGTCATGCCGCTCGCGGGCTCGGCCGTCGACCGGTTCGGGGCCAGGAAGGTCAACCTGCTGCTCTACGCGGTCCGGGCCCTCGGCTTCGCCCTCTACCCGCTCGCAGGGTCGCTCCCCGCCTTCGCCGCCGTCGCCCTGGTGACGGCTCTCGCCGACCGCTCCTTCTCGATCGTGCAGCAGTCGCTCATCGGGGAAGTGGCCCGGGGCGGCGCCCGCGACCGGCTCCAGGCCTCCATCCGGGCCCTGCAGAACGCGGGCATGGGCGCCGGCGCCCTGCTCGTCTCCGGGGTCCTGGCCCTGGGGGGCACGGAGGGGTTCACCTACACCGCCTGGGGCAACGCGGTCGCCTTCGCGCTCGCCGGACTGCTCGTCAGCCGTGTGAAGCCGGTACGGGACCACGCGAACGGTGAGCCCGGCACGGGCGGCGCACCCGGCTCGGCCGAGCGTCCGGGCGCGGGCTACCGCATGGTGCTCGCCGACCGGCCCTTCCTGGGCCTGACCGCCGCCAACTTCCTGACCGCGCTCGGGTATGCGGCCCTGTCCGTCCTCTTCCCGCTCTACATCACCACCTGGCTGCACGGACCGGACTCCCTCACCGGTGCGGCCTTCACCGTCAACACGGCCCTCTGCGCGGGGATCGGCGTCCTGATCGCCGCCCGGGTCCGCCGTTCCGGAGCCCGCCGCACCCGCTCCGCGGCCCTCGGGGCGCTGCTCTTCGCCGCCGCCTTCGTCGGGCAGATCGTGCTCGGCACGGTCCGGCCCGGACAGACCGCGACGTTGGTCGCCCTGCTGGTCATCGTGGTGGTCTACACGGTCGGCGAGCTGGTCCACAGCCCTTCGGGCGGCGCCCTGTCGGTCTCGGCCGCGCCCGAGGCCGTACGCGGCCGCTACCTCGCCACCTACCAGCTGTCCTACTCCCTGGCCACCGCGCTGGCCCCGTCCCTCTTCACCGGACTGCTCGCGCTCGACGGCCGCCTGCCCTGGGCCTTCCTGGCCGTCGCCGCGCTCGGCGCCGCCTTCGCCCTGACCCGGCTGGAACGCCACCTCCCGGCGGAGGCCGTGTACGCCACCCGGCCGTCCCCGGCCGCGGCCCCGGCTCCGGACGCCGCCCCGGGGGCCCCCACCCGCGAGTCGGCGACAACGGCCACCGCGGCCTGAGAGACCGCCTGGTCCCCCGACGCCAAGAGAACTGCCCCCCCCGGGCCCCCCGCGGCCCCC
>NZ_JBEXPT010000014.1:0-75300 GCF_040612195.1 Streptomyces sp. NPDC006450
CCCCGCGGCCCCCCCCGCCCCCGCCCGCCCCGCCCCCCCCCCGGGCCGGGCCCGGGGCCGGGGCCCCGGCCCCCCCCCCGGGCCGGGCCGCGCCCGCCGGTGCGACCGGCCCCGTGGAGGGGCCCGGGCCTCGCGGGCGGGTCGGCAACCTGCCCGCCCCCGTGAGCTCCCTCGTGGGCCGCGAGGAGGCCGTCGCCCGGGTCTGCGCGGCGCTCGGGGCCGGCCGGCTGGTGACGCTCACCGGGCCCGGCGGCGTCGGCAAGACGCGGCTCGCGCTCGCGGCGGCGGTGCGACGCGAAGCGTCCCACCCCGACGGAGTGTGGTTCGTCGAACTGGCAGGCGTCCACGAAGGGTCGGTGGCCGAGGCGGTGGCCGTCGCGCTCAGGGTGCGTGAGGACGGCGCGGACGGCGGCTCCCTGGAGGAACGGCTCGCCGAGGCCTTCCGGCGGCGCTCGGCGCTGCTCGTACTCGACAACTGCGAACACGTCCTCCCGGCCGTCGCCGCCCTTGCCGAGCGGCTGCTGCGCCAGGCCCCCGGCCTGCGCGTCCTGGCCACCAGCCAGGAGCCGCTCGCGCTCTCGGGCGAGGTGCTCGAAGTGGTCGCGCCGCTCGCGGAGCGTCAGGCCGTGGAGCTGTTCGCGGCCCGGGCGGCGGCCGCCGCCCCCGGCTTCGTCCTCGGACCCGGTACCGCCGAGGCCGTCGCTCTCATCTGCCGCCGGCTGGACGGCATCCCGCTCGCGCTGGAGCTGGCCGCGACGCGGGTGCGGGTGCTGGGGGTGGAGGCGCTGGCGGAGCGGCTGCACGACCGGTTCCGGCTGCTCAACCAGGTGCGCCGGGACGCCCCGGCGCGGCAGCGAACGCTGCGCGCGACGATCGACTGGAGCTGGGATCTGCTGTCCCCGGCGGAGGCGACCGTGCTGCGCCGGCTGGCGGTGTTCGCGGGCGGGTTCACGCTGGAGGCGGCCGAGGAGGTGTGCGCGGGCGGCGAAATCCCGGCCGGGGAGGTCCTCGACCTGGTCACACGACTGGTGGACTGCTCGCTGGTGGCGGTGGCGTACGGGACGTCCACCGACGGCGGCCCGGCGTACGGGGCGTCGACGTCCACGGGCCCGGCCCACGGGACACACGCCGCCGGGGGCGCGGCCCAAGGGGACGCGCGCCTGCGGCTGCTGGAGTCGGTGGCCGCGTACGGGCTGGAGCGGCTCGAAGCCGCCGGGGAGACGGCCGCGATCCGGCAGCGGCACGCGGAGTACTACACCGGGTTCGCCGAGCGCGCGGCCGAGCACCTGCACGGACCCGGGCAGGGCGAGTGGCTGCGCCGGCTCGACCGGGAGGGCCTCAACACCCGGGCCGCGCTGGAGCACACGGGGGCCGGGGAATCGGGGCGGCGGCTGGTCGGCGCTCAGTCCTGGTACTGGTTCCTGCGCGGCCGGATCCAGGAAGCCACCGAAGCCACCGCAGCGGCGGGGGCCACGGCCCTGCACGCCGCCTTCGCGCTGCTCGGCGGGGACGACAGCCACCTGGACGCCGACTTCTCCGGCGCCGACCTGCGGGGACAGTGGCTGCTGGCCTACGCCCGGTGCGGCTTCGGATCCGGCGTCCTGGAGGACGAGCTCATCCTCTTCCCCGATCGGTTCCGCGCAACCGGCGACCGGTGGGGCGAAGCGGTCGCGCTGCTCACCCTCTCGACGCGGGCGCTCTACGACGGCGACCTCGCGGAACTGCGCCGCCACGCGGAGGCGGCCGCCGCGGTGTTCACCGAACTCGGAGACCGCTGGGGCCAGTTGCAGACGTCGGAGCAGCTCGGCATCCTCGCCGAGGTGACCGGGGACTACCCGGCCGCGGCGCGGCTGCACGAGGACGGCGTACGGGACGCGCGGGAACTGGAGTTGTGGACGCACGCCTCCTTCCGGCTGGCCCGCCAGGGCCGCGTCGCGCTGCTGACCGGTGACCTGGCACGCGCGGCCGCGCTGCACGAACAGGCCCTGCTGCTGGCGGAGGAGCAATGCCACCGCCCGGCCGAGCAGTTCGCGGCGATCGGGCTCGCCCTCGGCGCGCGGCGCGGCGGCGACCTGGACGGCGCCGAAGCCCGGCTGCGGCCGTGGCTCGACTGGAACCGGCGGCTCGGGGTGGACTCCGGAGCGGCGCTGATCCTGGCGGAGCTGGGGTACGTGGCGGAGTTGCGGGCCGACCCGGTCACGGCGGAGTCCCTCCACCGGGAAGGCCTCGCGGCGGCCCGCCGCACCGGGGACCCCCGCGCGCTCGCCCTGGCGCTGGAAGGCCTGGCGGGGATACTCCCGCCCGCCCGGGCGGCCTCCCTGCTGGGCACGGCGACGGCGCTGCGCGCCTCGGTGGGCACCCCGCGCCCCCAGGCGGAGCGCACCGACACCGACCGGGCGGCGGCCCGCGCCCGCGCGGCGCTGGGCCCGCAGGCCTTCGCGGCCGCCTTCACGACGGGCGAAGCCCTGCCCCTGGAGGAACAGCTCATCCTCCTGAACGCCCGCTGACCTGGCCGGCCCCGCGCCTAGAACGCCGTCCGGCGGCTGTCGGCCGCCGGCCGCCCGCAGCACCCGGCTGCGCAGGGCCCCGTAGGGCCTCACACGGCCCCTCGGGCGGCCGCGCGACCACGGGGAGCATCCAGCCACCACCCGGGCCCCCAGCCGCCCTTACCGGCTCACCGGGTCCTGTCCGAGCCCGGAGCGCCCCTCACGCCGACGCCTTGATGCCCTCCAGGAACGGCTCCACCGCCGCCCGCCAAGCCGCCGGGTGGTCGTAGTGGAGGTAGTGGCCGGCGTCCGGGATCTCCGCGTACTGCCCGGCCGGCAGGACGCGGACCATCTCCTGCGCCTCGGCCCGGCCCAGCTCGCCGTCCAGGCCGCGGACGACCAGCGTCGGGCAGCGCACCTGGGCGAGCTCCTCCCAGTGCGCGTCGTGCACCCACGTCTCCCGCGCGGTCAGCATCTGGCGGCGCGAGAACAGCGGGCGCCAGCCGTCGTCGGCCTCGTGCATGACCTCCGCGAAGAACTCGCCCCGGCCGGGGTCCGGGCGCTCCACCCGCGGGTCGTCCTCGCCGAACCAGCGCCGCGCGGCGTCCTGGGTGGGGAACGGCAGCGGCCAGTGGCGGAACCATTCCTCCCATTCCTGCTGCGAGGCCTCCCCCAGCGCGGACGCCCGCATGTCGCAGATGACCAGGGCCGCCACGAGATCGGGGCGGCGGGCCGCGAGCTGCCAGGCGGTGAGGGCGCCCATGGAATGGCCGATCAGCGTCACCGGCGCGAGGCCGAGCTGCTCGACGGCCGCTTCGGCGTCGGCCACGAAGGCCTCGCGCCCGTAGGCGACGGAGCTGCCGGGGCCGGTGTTCGGGGGGCGCTCGCTCTGGCCGTGGCCGCGCTGGTCGAGGGCCACCACGCGGCGGCTCGCGCCGAGCCAGCGGGCGGTGCCCGTCCAGTGGAAGGCGCGGCCCATCAGGCCGTGCAGTAAGAGGGCCGCGGGCTCACCCGACGGCGACCGTGACGGCTCCGCCCGCGACTGCGGCTCCGCGGCCGCTTCGTGGAACTCCCAGGCCGCCAGGCGTACGCCGTCGGCCCCCGTCACATCGAGGCGTCGTACCACCGCAGATGCACCCCCTTCGCTCCCGGCCACAGTATCGAACCCGTATTCGAAAACCGGGTTCTCACCGACAACACCGCTCTTTCGAGTGACCTTGCTCAAGGATTGACCGCCGCTGCCGATGGAGATCCTTTCAACAGGGAGGCGGGCCGCTCGGGGAAGACGGTCCGAAGGGATGACCTTGAGAGCTCGGGGCTCCAGGTCAAGCAGGGGAGGACCGGTCCCGGCGCCGTAAAGGCGCCGGGACCATCCATACAGATCCACACCGGTCCGCATCGGCCGACACCAGTCGGATTCGCTCGCAGCGGCGACCCGTTCGAACGTCCGTGCGTCAGCGCTTCGCGACGAACACGTGGGAGGCGATGTCCGCCTCCAGCTCCGCGGCCTCGCCCCCGCTGCCGACCAGCACGCCGCCGGGCGACTCGGTCACGCTGACCACCGAACCGGGCTGCACGCCCGCCCGTCGCAGCGTGTACATCAGCTGCGCGTCCGTCTGGATCGGCTCACCGATCCGGCGGATCACCACCGTCTTGCCCTCGACGCCCGGGTCCAGCTCGGAGAGGCTGACCATGCCCTCCTCCAGGAACGGATCGGCCTCGGCCTTCTCCCCCAGCTCCTCCAGCCCCGGGATCGGGTTCCCGTACGGCGATTCGGTCGGGTGGCGCAGCAGCTCCAGCACCCGCCGCTCCACCGCCTCGCTCATCACGTGCTCCCAACGGCAGGCCTCGGCGTGCACCTGCTCCCACTCCAGACCGATGACGTCGACGAGCAGGCACTCCGCGAGGCGGTGCTTGCGCATCACGCGCGTCGCCAGCTTGCGCCCCTCGTCGGTCAGCTCCAGGTGCCGGTCGCTGGCGACCGCCACCAGGCCGTCGCGCTCCATCCGCGCCACCGTCTGGCTCACCGTCGGACCGCTCTGGTCGAGCCGCTCGGCGATACGGGCGCGCATGGGGACCACACCTTCCTCTTCCAGTTCGAGGATGGTGCGGAGGTACATCTCCGTGGTATCGATCAGTCCGGACATTCGTGCCCCTCGGATTGCGTGCGCTGGCCCTGCCCCCAATTCTGACCCATCGCGCCGACAACCGTCCCGTGTAGGACGTCAAGGGCCGTACCGGACTGCACCGAAACGCCCCTCGCGCCCCTCTGGGCACTTCTTATTACACCGCCCACCGGGCCTTTCGCCCTCTGGATGGAAGTTCGTATTGACACGCCCTTGGTCCAGACCGCACGGTGAGCGGCGGACACGGACGACCACCTCACCCAACTCCCACCCCGGAAGGCCATCGGCGTATGAGCGAGAGCAAGCTGGCCGGTCAGTTCTTCGACGCCGCGATCGGCCTCCTGGAGCGGGTGCGGGACGAGGAGTCCGCCCGCATCAACGAGGCCGGGACCGTCATCGCGGAGGCAGTGGCCACGGGGAACAAGCTCTTCGCCTTCGGCGCCGGGCACTCCTCGCTCCCCGCCCAGGACGTGGTCTACCGGGCCGGCGGACTCGCCCTGATGAACTTCCTCGCCGTCCCCGGCACCGTCGGCATCGACGTCATGCCCGCCACCCTCGGCAGCGCCCTGGAGCGAGTCGACGGCCTCGCCGGCGCGGTCCTGGACAGCAGCCCCGCCGGCGACGGCGACGTCCTCGTGATCATCTCCCTCTCCGGGCGCAACGCACTGCCGGTCGAGATGGCCATGAACGCCCGCGCGATCGGCCTCAAGGTCATCGGCGTCACCTCGGTGGCCTACGCGACCGGCACCAGGTCCCGACACGTCTCCGGGACCTTCCTCAAGGACCACTGCGACATCGTCCTCGACAGCAAGATCGCGGTCGGCGACGCCGAGCTCACCCTCGACGGAATCGAAGCCCCCTTCGCCCCCGCCTCCACCGTCGTCACCAGCGCGATCATGCAGGCGGTCATGGCCGCCGCGGCCGGCGAACTCGTCGCCCGCGGGGTCGAGCCGCCGCTCCTGCGCTCGGGCAACGTCGACGGCGGCCACGAGTGGAACGGCCGCGTCATGCAGGAGTACGGCGACCGCATCTTCTTCCGCCACTAGGCACACGCGGCACACCGGCCGCTCCGGCGCCCCCGGCACACCGGCCGCTCCGGCCCGGGGGCTCCTCAGCGCCACGCCAGGTCCAGATCCGCCGCGACGCGGGCCGCCACCTCCTCCGCGTACGCCGCGTCCGCGCGCTCGAAGGCGGCCCGGGACGGCCCCCGCAGGAACGTCAGCGTCCCCAGGCTCCGGCCCCGGCTGCGCAGGACCGTGCACAGGGCGTGCGCCGAACCCTCGGGCCAGCGCCGGGTGCCCGCCCAATCCCCGTCGGCCTGCCCGCGCGGCGAGCTGGCCCGCACCGACCCGGCCCGGTCCAGCGCCTGCAGCGCCGGGTGGCCGGCCTCGTAGCGCACCGGGATCGCCCCGGGCTCCGGCAGCCCCGGCAGGCCGGGCGGGGACGCCGCCCAGCGCAGCAGCCGCGCGGGCGCGGGGTCCCGTAGCGGCTCCAGTACGTCCACCAGCACGTGCTCGGCGAAGCCCGCCAGCGCGAACTCCAGCCGTACGGCCGCCGCCTCGGCCGGGTCCTCGCACTCGGCGGCGGCCCGCCCGGCCCGGTACAGCTGATGGGACCGGAACCGGAGCTGCGCCGTGTCCAACTGCGCCTGGCGGGCCTCGGTCACGTCCTGGAACAGCAGGGCGACCCCGAGCGGTACGGGTTCCTCCGCGAGCGGCGACGCCAGACGCAGGAACCCGCACCGCCAGCAACGCCGCCGCACCCCCTCGGGGCCGCGCACGGACACCCACAGCTCCGTCGGAGCCGGGGGCGCCCCCTCGGCCAGCACGTGCTGCAGGGCCCCCTCCAGCTCCTCCACCCCCTGCGCCAGCAGCTCCCCCAGGGGCCGCCCGAGCAGCACGGTGCGGCCGGATCCGAAGGCGCGGGCGGCATGGGCGTTGACCACGGCCGGACGCAGATCCACGTCGACGAGCACCACCCCCCAGGAGGCGTCCTCCATCAACGCCTCGCTCAGCGCGATGGAACGCTCCAGGTCGATCTGCGCGTGTACCTCGCTGAAGGCGCAGTACACCCCGGCCGGTTTCCCGTCGGCGCCCGGCACCCCCGCCGACTGGGTCCGCACGAGCACCCGCCCGCCGTCCTTGGTCAGCAGCGCGAACTCGTGCACCTGCCGACCCGGCACGTCCTGGGCGGCCATGAGTCTGTCCTGCACGTCCTGCGCGTCCGCGGCGCGCACGGCCCACCCCGCGAACCCCTTGCGCCCCACGGCCTCGATCGCCGACCACCCCAGGATCCGCTCGGCCTCGCGGTTCCAGTGGGTGATGACGCCATCGGCGTCGAACGCGCACAACGCCGCGTCCATCCCGTCCAGCAGCGCTGCGAGCAGATCGTCGGCGGTCTCATCACGTCCGGATGCAGTCACCTGGGCCCCCTACAGGTGTTCGCGTGTGCGGCACGTCACGTCATTGAACTGGAACGTGACGCAGCCCACACTGCATTCTCCGAATTCTCCGGAAACGCCCGCCCGAACTTTGTGCCGCGCCGATGACACACGTTCGAGGGAACCTCGACTCCACGTCGAACCAGCACCTGGTTCGTCCCGTAGCGTCGCGGTCACACGAGAAGGGAGGCCACTCGCTCCGTATCGCGCTGAGTGGCCAGCTCAAGTCATCACGATCACCGATCAGATGGGGTGTGCATCGATGACTACGTTTCCTGCGGGCGAGATGACCCACCGGTCTGTGCTTCCTCAGCAGGCCGCTCTGGAATCCGTGGGAGCAGACACCCCTGGGAGCAGGGACGAAACGGCTCACGGACTCCCCGCCGCACGGCGGGGAACCGGCAGGGAACATGAGCGAGGGGAGACCGGCGGGGCCCACACCAAGCCTCGTCGGCGACACGCCGTTCCTGCGGCCGAGGCCGCGGGAACGGCAGAACATGGGAGCGGTGACGTTCCCCTCGGGTTGGGCCGGGTCTTCGTCCTCGCCAAGGGCGGCGAACCTCTGATGCCCTGCCATCCGGCCCGCGCCCGCGAGCTGCTCGCCGGCGGGCGGGCCGTAGTGGCCCGCCGTGCGCCCTTCGTCATCCGACTAACCCACAGGACCCACAGCGAATCCCAGGTGGACGGGGTGGAGGTCCGTATCGACCCGGGGTCCAAGCGGACCGGCATCGCTCTCTCCGAGGACAGGACACAGACGCGCAGGGACGGTAGGAGCGTCTCCGTCCGCCGGGGACTGGTGACGGTCGAGCTCCGCCACCGCGGTACGCAGATCCGGGACGGGATGCTGCGTCGCGCGGGCTACCGCCGGCGACGCCGTTCGGCCAACCTTAGGTACCGGGCACCGCGGAGCGGGAACCGCACCAGGCCGCGCGACTGGCTCCCACCCTCCCTCCTGCACCGGGTGGACTCCACGCTGTCCCTCGTACGCCGCCTGTGCCGGTATGCGCCCGTCACCGCGATCCATGTCGAACGGGTGGCTTTCGACACCTGCGCCATGGCTGGGGCGGAGTACCGGGAGGGGACACTCGCGGGCACCGAGATCCGCGCCTACCTGCGTGACTCGTGGGAGCGGGCCTGCGCCTACTGCGGGGCCTCCGGTGTGCCCCTCAACATCGAGCACATCCGGCCGCGCAGCCAAGGAGGATCCGGGCGAATCTCGAACCTGACCCTTTCCTGCGTCCCCTGCAACAAGGCCAAGGGGACGCTGCCCGTCGAAGTGTTCCTCGCCAGCCGGCCGGCGCGGCTCCGGCGCCTCCTGGCCCAGACGCAAGCGGACCTCCACGACGCTGCCGCCATGAACACGACCCGCAATCGGCTCGTCGAGGCCCTGTCCACGCTGCAGCGGCCCTTGCACTGCTGGTCCGGAGCCCGCACCCACTGGAACCGGACGGCGATGGCGCTGCCGAAGAGCCATACGCTCGATGCGCTCCTGACCGGACATCTGGACCACGAGAACGGTGCCGTGCTGGTCCGCGTACCGCAGCAGGTTCTGGTGGTGACGGCGACCGGCCGTGGCTCGTATGCCCGGACCACTCCGGACCGGTACGGATTCCCTCGTCTGCTCCGCCCCCGGGTCAAGCAGCACTACGGCTTCGCTACGGGCGATCTCGTCCGGGCGGACCTCGCACGGGGCAAATGGCCGGGCCGCTGGGTCGGGAAGATCGCCGTGCGGGCCAGTGGCCAGCATCGCCTGACCACTGCGACCTGCAGGTTCGACGTCAGCCACAGGAACCTGCGCCTCCTGCAACGCGGCGACGGCTACACGTACACAATCTCTCCGGAAATAATCGGTTGAGCCGGGGCCCACACGCTCCTAGGCTGACGCCACGCTCAGAAAGGAGGTGCTCCGAAGTGATTTCCACTCGGACAAGCGAGGTGACTGCGGGCTAACGCCCGTCGTCCACGCACCCAGTGCGGTGCCGGCGCAAGCGTCGGCCAATCCCAAGCAGTCACCCGACCCGCGAGCTCGCCGGTACGTCCGGCCGGCTTCCCCCACTGCAGGGGGGAATCCCGAGCTCGCGGGTCGTCTGCGTTGTCGGCGCCCGTAGCGGCCCGGCTACGGGCAGAGGCGTTCCACGTGCCACTTCCCGTCCTCCAGGACGTACCTCAGGCGGTCGTGGAGGCGGTTCTCGTGGCCCTGCCAGAATTCCACCGCGTCGGGGACCACCCGGATCCCGCCCCACTGCGGGGGAACCGGAACCTGTTCGCCCTCGGGGTAGCGGGCTTCGAGTTCCGCGTAGCGGCGGTCCAGTTCCGCGCGGGAGGCGATCACCGTGGACTGGTCGCTGGCCCAGGCGCCCAGCTTGGAGCCGTGCGGGCGGGAGCGGAAGTACGCCGCCGTCTCGTCCCGGCCGACCCGGGAGGCCGTGCCCGTGACGATGACCTGGCGGGCGATGGGGTGCCAGGGGAAGAGCAGGGAGACGAAGGGGTTGGCCGCCAGTTCTCGGCCCTTGCGGGAGTCGTAGTTCGTGTAGAAGACGAATCCGTGCGCGTCGAACTGCTTCAGGAGCACCGTGCGCGAGCTGGGGCGGCCCTCCGGGGTTGCGGTGGCGACGACCATCGCGTTGGGTTCGAAGACGTTCGCCTCCGCAGCGTCGCGGAACCAGCGCGCGAACTGGCCCATCGGCTCCTCGGCGAGGCTCTCCTCGTCGACGAGGTGGGAGCGGTACTGCTTGCGCATGTCGGCAGGGTCAAGGTGCTGATCGGTCACGCAGTCATCCTGCCCCAGCGGCTCGTCCGCCACTGTGCCGTATGTCACGCTTCCCCGCGCCAAGCGGAACGGACAAAATCTTGGGGCCGGTCCGACGGTCCCGAACGGATGACCATCGGCCGTGCCGGGCATCAACGGGGATGACCGCGCCGGACCGCGAATCACGCCGGGAACCGCGCGTGTTCGCACTATTTGAGGAGCCGCATGATGTCCGACTTCGTACCCGGTCTCGAGGGAGTCGTCGCGTTCGAAACGGAGATCGCCGAACCCGACAAGGAGGGTGGGTCGCTGCGATACCGGGGCGTCGACATCGAAGACCTCGTGGGCCACGTCTCCTTCGGGAACGTCTGGGGCCTGCTGGTCGACGGTGCCTTCAACCCCGGCCTGCCGGCCGCCGAGCCCTTCCCGATCCCGGTGCACTCCGGTGACATCCGGGTCGACGTGCAGTCCGCGCTCGCCATGCTCGCCCCCGTGTGGGGGCTGAAACCGCTCCTCGACATCGATGAGCAGACCGCCCGTGACGATCTGGCACGGGCGGCTGTGATGGCGCTGTCGTACGTCGCCCAGTCCGCGCGCGGCCAGGGACGGCCGATGGTCCCGCAGAGCGAGATCGACAAGGCCGAGTCCGTGGTCGAGCGGTTCATGATCCGCTGGCGGGGCGAGCCCGACCCGCGTCACGTCAAGGCCGTCGACGCCTACTGGACCTCGGCCGCCGAGCACGGAATGAACGCGTCGACCTTCACCGCGCGCGTCATCGCCTCCACCGGCGCGGACGTCGCGGCCGCGCTGTCGGGCGCGGTCGGCGCGATGTCCGGTCCGCTGCACGGCGGGGCGCCCTCGCGCGTCCTCGGCATGATCGAGGAGATCGAGCGCACCGGCGACGCCGTGGCGTACGTGAAGAAGGCCCTGGACAAGGGCGAGCGGCTGATGGGCTTCGGCCACCGCGTCTACCGCGCCGAGGACCCGCGCGCCCGCGTGCTGCGGCGTACGGCCAAGGAGCTGGACGCCCCGCGCTACGAGGTGGCCGCCGCGCTGGAGAAGGCCGCCCTGGAGGAGCTGCACGCGCGCCGTCCCGACCGGGTGCTCGCGACGAACGTGGAGTTCTGGGCCGCGATCATGCTGGACTTCGCGGAGGTCCCGGCGCACATGTTCACCTCGATGTTCACGTGTGCCCGTACCGCCGGCTGGTCCGCGCACATCCTGGAGCAGAAGCGCACGGGCCGCCTGGTCCGCCCCTCGGCCCGCTACACCGGCCCGGGCGTGCGCAACCCGCGCGAGATCGCCGGCTACGAGGACATGGCGGAGACCGCCTGAGCGGTTCGAGCCGTGTGAGTGGTCCGAGTGTGTCTGCCGCGTCGGTCGTCCCCGCACAGGGCCGCCGCTCGTGACGACGGGCGCCGTATCCCCCGGGGGTGCGGCGCCCGTCGCGTTCGCGGGGGGCGTCAGCCCAGTTCCGAGTCGAGGATCCGGGCCCACTGGGCGACCACCCGCGCCCGGCGGGCGGTGTCGTCGGTGAGGACGTTGGCCAGGCCCAGGCCGCGGGCCATGTCGAGCATGCCCTGCACGGTCTCCCGTACGCCCGGTACGGACTCGTCCGCGCCCAGGAGTTCCACGGCGATGCGGTGGGTCTCGCGGCCGACGCGGGCCTCCAGCTCGGCCACGCGGGGCCGCAACTGCTCCTCGTGGGAGGCCGCGACCCACAGCTGGAGTGCGGCACGGAACATCGGGCCGGTGTACAGGTCGATGAGCGCCCCGACCACCTCGGCGCGGGCCGCCGCGGGACCGCCGCGCGGGAAGAGGTCCAGGAGGGCCGTCGAGCGCACCTCGGCCATGTACTCGACGGCCGCGGTGAACAGTTCCTCGCGGGTGCGGAAGTGGTGCTGGGCCGCCCCGCGCGAAACGCCGGCGCGTTCGGCGACCACGGCGACGGTCGATCCGGCCCAGCCCTGTTCGGCGAGGCAGGAGACGGCCGCTTCCAGGAGGTGGCGGCGGGTGACCCGGCTGCGGGCCTGCTTGGGGCCGGTCGGGCCCGTCTGGCCGGCTTCGCCGGTGTCCGTGGTCAGCGTAGCCATGACGGGGCCCGTCGTTCGAAGCGGGCGCTGATGCCCTCGCGGGCCTCGGCGGAGGCGAAGTGCCGGGCCGACAGCTCGGTGAGGGCGGCTCCGTCCCGCTCCAGGGCGGCCCGTACCGGGGCGGTGACCAGCCGTTTCGTCGCGGTCAGGGCCTCGGGGCCGGCCTTGAGGAGGCCTTCCAGGACGGGGGCCAGGACCTTGTCGACGTCGGCGTCCGCGGTGTGGAGGGTGAGCAGGCCCATGCGGGTGGCTTCGGCGGCGTCGAAGACCTCGGCGGTCAGGAAGTAGCGGGCGGCGGCACGGGGGTCCAGGCGCGGAAGCAGCGGCGCCGAGATCACGGCCGGAACCACGCCGAGGTGGGTCTCGGTGAAGGCGTACGTGGACCCGGGCCCGGCGGCGGCGATGTCGCAGACGCCGAGCAGCCCGAGGCCGCCCGCGCGGACGTGGCCGGTGACCCGGGCCACGACGGGCTTGGGATGTTCGGCGATCTCCCGGAGCAGGGCCAGGAAGTCGGCCGGGTCGCAGGGGGACTTGAGGTCGGCTCCGGCGCAGAAGGTGGTGCCGGTGTGGGTGAGGACGACGGCACGGGTCGCCGGTGTGGTGGCTTCGGCGGCCAGGGCTGCGCGGAGTTCCTGGACCAGGGCTGCGGAGAGGGCGTTGCGGTTGGCCGGGGAGTCGAGGGTCAGGGTGGTGAGGCCGGGCGTGCGCGCGGCGTGGACCAGTGGGGGCATGTCTCCTCCGGAGGGGGTGGTCGGGCGGTCGGGATCCCCTCCGGGGAGGGTATGCGGGTCGCCTGCGGCGGGGCGCAGTGGGCTGCGATGGCCTGCGGCGGGCTCCGGTGGGCCTGTGGGTGCGGGTGTGCCGCTGCGCGGGGCGCGGGGTCCCCTACCCGCCCTTCCCCCGGGCGCTGCCCGGAGCCCGCGCCTCAAGCACCGGCGGGGCTGGGGATGCCCGCGGGCGCTGCCCGGAGCCTGGTCCTCAAGCGCCGGACGGGCTGGGAAGGGGTACCGGGCTGCGCCCCGGCCCCCGGCAGCGGCGCCGCACCCCGAAACGGGGCCGGACGGCCCCCGCGCAGCGGTGATTCGGGGTGGGGGCCCGGTCAGTAGGACTTGGGGAGGCCCAGGGTCTGGTGGGAGATGAAGTTGAGGATCATCTCCCGGCTGACCGGGGCGATCCGGGACACCCGGGAGGCGACGATCAGCGCGGCCAGGCCGTACTCGCGGGTGAGGCCGTTGCCGCCCAGGGTGTGGACGGACTGGTCCACCGCCCGGACGCAGGCCTCCCCCGCCGCGTACTTCGCCATGTTCGCGGCCTCGCCCGCTCCCATGTCGTCGCCGGCGTCGTAGAGGTGGGCCGCCTTCTGCATCATCAGGCGGGCCAGCTCCAGTTCTATGTGGATGGCCGCCAGGGGGTGCGCGATGGCCTGGTGGGCGCCGATGGGGGCCTTCCAGACCTGTCGGGTCTTCGCGTAGTCGACGGCCTGGGCGAGGGCGTAGCGGCCCATGCCGATGGCGAAGGCGGCGGTCATGACGCGCTCGGGGTTGAGGCCCGCGAAGAGCTGGAGCAGTCCCGCGTCCTCGTCGCCGACCAGGGCGGAGGAGGGGAGGCGTACGTCGTCCAGGACCAGCTCGAACTGCTTTTCCGCCGCCTGGAGTTCCATGTCGATCGGGGTGTGGGTGAAGCCGGTGGTCTCGCGGGGGACGATGAAGAGGCAGGGCTTGAGGCTGCCCGTCCGGGCGTCTTCCGTGCGGCCCACGACGAGGGTGGCGTCGGCGATGTCGACGCCGGAGATGAAGACCTTGCGGCCGGTGAGGATCCAGTCGTCGCCGTCGCGGCGGGCGGTGGTGGTGATGCGGTGGGAGTTGGATCCGGCGTCGGGTTCGGTGATGCCGAAGGCCATCGTGCGGGTGCCGTCCGCGAGTCCGGGGAGCCAGGCCTGCTTCTGGGCCTCGGTGCCGAAGCGGGCGATGACCGTGCCGCAGATGGCGGGTGAGACGACCATCATGAGGAGGGGGCAGCCCGCGGCGCCGAGTTCTTCGAGGACGATGGAGAGCTCGGCGATGCCGCCGCCTCCGCCGCCGTACTCCTCCGGGAGGTTGACCCCGAGGTAGCCCAGCTTGGCGGCGTCCGCCCACAGTTCGTCGGGGTGGCCGCCCTCCCGGGCGATGCGGGCGAGGTACTCGCGGCCATACTTGCGGCCGAGGGCGGCGACCGCCGCGCGCAGGGCCTGGTGTTCTTCGGTTTCGAGCGTCGTGGTGCCGGGGGTGGAGCTCATGCTTCCTCCTGGACTACGGCGAGCAGGGCGCCGAATTCGACCTGTTGGCCGGTGGCGGCGTGGAGCGCGGTGAGCGTGCCGGAGGCGGGCGCGAGGATGCGGTGTTCCATCTTCATGGCCTCCAGCCAGAGCAGGGGCTGCCCGGCGGTGACGGTGCTGCCGGGGGTGAGCCCCTCGGCGACGCGGACGACGGTGCCGGGCATGGGGGCGAGCAGGGATCCCGGTTCGGTGCGGTCCTGCGGGTCCGCGAACCGGGGCACGGGGGTCAGGGCGTGGGAGCCGAGCACGGAGTCCACGTACGCCGTGTTCGATTTTTGTTTCACGTGGAACAGCCGCCGGACGCCGTCCACTTCGAGGGTCACCAGGTGGCGCTCGGTGGACAGGATGCGCACACCGGGATGGTCGGGGAGCTCCGGGGGGCCGCTGCGGGACGGGTGGTACCGGACGTCGTACTCGGTCCCGGCGGCCGTGTAGCGGCGGCTCTGCGGCTGGGAGCGGAGGTTGCGCCAGCCGCCGAGGCGGGTGGCGAGGGAGGCGTCCGGGGCGGGGGCGGCCTCGGCGAGGGCGGCGGCGAGTGCGCAGAGCGCGGGGGCCGGGTCGTCGGGGGCCGTCTCGGTGAGGGCGGGCAGGTGGCGTTCGTAGAAGCCGGTGTCGAGCCGGGCCGCCGCGAACTCCGGGTGCCGCAGGGAGCGTACGAGGAGCTCGCGGTTGGTGATCAGCCCGTGGATCCGGGCTCCGGCGAGCGCGTGGGCCAGGGCGCGGACCGCCTCGGCGCGGGTCGGGGCATGGGCGACGACCTTGGCGAGCATGGGGTCGTAGTGGATGGAGACGGTGTCCCCGTCGGTGAAACCGGTGTCCACGCGAATATCGCCGGGGACGGCGAGGGTGTGCAGGGTCCCGGTCTGCGGACGCCAGTCCTGAGCCGGGTCCTCGGCGTAGAGGCGGGCCTCCACGGCGTGTCCGTCGGGCGCGGGCGGGTGCGGGGGCAGGGCCGCGCCCTCGGCGATCCGCAGTTGCAGTGCGACGAGGTCGACCCCGAAGACCGCTTCGGTGACGGGGTGTTCCACCTGGAGGCGGGTGTTCATCTCCAGGAAGTACGGGCGGCCGTCGGCGGTGACGAGGAACTCGACCGTGCCCGCGCCCTCGTACGAGACCGCGCGGGCGGCGGCCACGGCAGCCTCGTGGAGGGTGCTGCTCAGGGCTTCGGGGAGGCCGGGCGCGGGGGCTTCCTCGATGACCTTCTGGTGGCGGCGTTGCAGGGAGCAGTCGCGGGTGCCGAGCGCCCAGACGGTGCCGTGGGCGTCGGCGAGGATCTGCACCTCGACGTGACGGCCGCGCTCCACGTAGGGCTCGGCGAAGACCTCGCCGTCACCGAAGGCGGACAGGGCCTCGGCGGAGGCGGCTTCGAGGGATTCCTTGAGGGAGTCGAGGTCCCGGACCACCCGCATCCCGCGGCCGCCACCGCCCGCCGCGGCCTTGAGGAGCAGCGGGAGGTCGGCGCTGGTGGCCGCGTGCGGGTCGACGGGGTCGAGCAGTGGGACTCCGGCGGCGCGCATCAGCTCCTTGGCCCGGGTCTTGGAGGCCATGGCCTCCATGGCCTCGGGCGGCGGGCCGACCCAGGTAAGTCCAGCGGCGCGGACGGCGCGGGCGAAGTCGGCGTTCTCGGAGAGGAAGCCGTAGCCGGGGTGGACGGCGTCGGCGCCCGCCGCGAGGGCGGCTCCGATGACCAGGTCGCCGCGCAGGTAGGTGTCGGCGGGTGACGCGCCGGGCAGCCGTACGGCCGCGTCGGCAGCGCGGACGTGCAGGGCGTCGGCGTCGGGGTCGGAGTGCACGGCGACGGTGGCCAGGCCCAGCGCGCGGGCCGTGCGGAAGACGCGGACGGCGATCTCGCCGCGGTTGGCGACGAGGAGGGAGGTGAGGGGGGTCGGTGAGTTCAGGGCGTTCAGAGCGTTCAGAGCGTTCAGAGTCATGTGCGGGCTCACATCCGGAAGACGCCGAAGCCGCCACGGGCGCCCTCGACAGGGGCGTTGTGGACGGCCGACAGGCACAGGCCGAGGACGGTGCGGGTGTCGCGCGGGTCGATGACCCCGTCGTCGTACAGCCGTCCGGACAGGAACATCGGCAGGGACTCGGACTCGATCTGCGCCTCCACGAAGGCACGCATGCCGGCGTCGGCTTCTTCGTCGTAGGGCTGTCCCTTCGCCGCGGCCGACTGGCGGGAGACGATCGAGAGCACGCCGGCGAGCTGGGCGGGGCCCATGACCGCGGACTTGGCGCTGGGCCAGGCGAAGAGGAAGCGGGGCTCGTAGGCGCGGCCGCACATGCCGTAGTGGCCGGCGCCGTAGCTGGCGCCGATGAGGACGGAGAGGTGGGGGACCTTCGAGTTCGAGACCGCGTTGATCATCATCGAGCCGTGTTTGATGATGCCGCCCTGCTCGTACTCCTTTCCGACCATGTAGCCGGTGGTGTTGTGGAGGAAGAGGAGCGGGATGTCGCGCTGGTTGGCGAGCTGGATGAACTGGGCCGCCTTCTGCGATTCCGCGCTGAACAGCACGCCTTGGGCGTTGGCGAGGATGCCGACCGGGTAGCCGTGGAGGCTGGCCCAGCCGGTGACCAGGCTGGTGCCGTAGAGGGGCTTGAACTCGTCGAAGTCGGAGGCGTCGACGATGCGGGCGATGACCTCGCGGGGGTCGAAGGGCGTCTTGAGGTCGGCCGGGACGATCCCGAGGAGTTCCTCGGGATCGTGGAGGGGTTCCTCGGCGCGCGCCGGCTCCGGTCGGGCCTTGCGGTGGTTGAGCCGGGCGACGACGCGGCGGGCCTGGCGGATGGCGTCGTGCTCGTCGAGGGCGTAGTAGTCGGCGAGGCCGGAGGTCCGGGCGTGCATGTCGGCTCCGCCGAGGGACTCGTCGTCGCTCTCCTCGCCGGTGGCCATCTTCACGAGGGGCGGGCCGCCCAGGAACACCTTGGATCGGTCCTTGATCATGATGGTGTGGTCGGACATGCCGGGGATGTACGCGCCTCCGGCGGTGGAGTTGCCGAAGACGACCGCGATGGTGGGGACGCCGTCGGCGGAGAGCCGGGTGAGGTCGCGGAAGATGGCGCCGCCCGGGATGAAGATCTCCTTCTGGGAGGGGAGATCGGCGCCGCCGGACTCGACGAGGCTGATGCAGGGGAGCCGGTTCTGGCGGGCGATCTCGTTGGCCCGCAGGGCCTTCTTGAGCGTCCAGGGGTTGGAGGCGCCGCCGCGGACGGTGGGGTCGTTGGCGGTGACCAGGCACTCGACGCCCTCGACGGTGCCGATGCCGGTGACCATGGAGGCGCCGACCGGATAGTCGCTGCCCCAGGCGGCGAGCGGGGACAGCTCCAGGAAGGGGGTGTCCGGGTCGAGGAGCAGCTCGACCCGCTCGCGGGCGAGGAGCTTGCCGCGGGTCCTGTGGCGGGCGGTGTACTTCTCGCCGCCGCCGGCGAGGGCGGTGGCGTGTGCGGCATCGAGCTCGGCGAGGCGTTCCAGGGCGGCGGTACGGGCCTGCGCGTGCTCGGGGGCGAGCGGGTCGACGGCGCTCTTGAGGCGGGTCACGGGGTCCCCTCCGGGGTGGTGGCGGGTACGGGGAACCCCGCGGGCGGTTCCAGCAGGGCTGCGGGGATGTCCACGTGGCGGGAGCGGAGCCATTCGCCGAGGGCCTTGGCCTGGGGGTCGAAACGGTGGCCGGAGGCTACGCCGTCGCCGAGGATCCGGGTGATGGTGAAGTTGAGGGAGCGGAGGTTGGGGAGTGCGTGGCGGGTCACCTCCAGGGGGGCCGCCTCGGGGAGCAGGGCCTTGAAGGCGTCGACGGTGAGGGTGTCGCGGAGCCATTCCCAGGCGGGGTCGGTCTCGGCCCATACCCCGACGTTGGCGTCGCCGCCCTTGTCTCCGCTGCGGGCCCCGAGGATGGCGCCGAGCGGCACCCGGCGGGTGGGCGCGGCCCCCTGCTCGC
This sequence comes from Streptomyces sp. NPDC006450, assembly GCF_040612195.1. Taxonomy (NCBI): domain Bacteria; kingdom Bacillati; phylum Actinomycetota; class Actinomycetes; order Kitasatosporales; family Streptomycetaceae; genus Streptomyces; species Streptomyces sp. NPDC006450. The sequence continues at coordinate 18,144 of NZ_JBEXPT010000014.1, forward strand.
CGGGGGCAGGGCCGGGGCCGGGGCCGGGGCCGGCCGGAGCCGGTGGCTCGGGGGCGGCGGGTCCTGCGGGGCTCGCCCCCACCCCACCCCTTCCCGAAACCACAGGCTCCGCCCCCGGGCCCCCGGGGCCGGGGTCCACCCGGACCGGCAGCCGGGTGCCGTCCGCGAGGACCGCCGTGTGGGGGGTCGACGCGGCGGGGGCGGTGGTCGACGTGAACACTCCGTACGGCTGGGCCGGGGAGGGCGGGGCCGTGACGTGGAAGCCGGGGTAGCTGGCGAGTGCCAGCTCGATCGCGGCCGAGGTGAGGGCCCGGCCGACGCGGTCGGGGGACGGGTCGCGGACCACCAGGCGCAGCAGCGCGCTCGCCGACTCCTCGGTCGGGGCGTCCTCGTGGTCCGTACGGGCCAGCGTCCAGGTGACCGACTCCACCGGCGCGAGCAGCGCGGACAGCTGCTGCCGCACCAGCGCCGCCTTCGCGTCCACGTCCAGGCCCGTCAGGACGAAGACGACCTCGTTGCGCCAGCCCCCGATGCGGGTCACGCCCACTTTGAGGGTGGCGGGCGGGGCTTCCCCCCGGGTGGCCGAGACCGCCACCCGGTCGGGGCCGGCCTGGGTCAGCCGGACCGTGTCCAGGCGGGCCGTCACGTCGGGGCCGAGGTAGCGGACTCCCTGGGTCTCGTAGAGGAGTTGCGCCGTGACCGTACCGACGGAGACGACTCCGCCCGTGCCCGGGTGCTTCGTGATGACCGAAGAGCCGTCCTGCGCGATCTCGGCCAGCGGGAACCCCGGCCGGGACACGTCGTGCCGGGTGAAGAAGGCGTAGTTGCCGCCCGTGGCCTGGGTGCCGCACTCCAGTACGTGGCCCGCGACCACCGCCCCCGCCAGCCGGTCGTGGTCGTCCGGCGCCCAGTCGAACCACCATGCCGCGGGCCCGCTCACCAGTGCCGCGTCGGTGACCCGGCCGGTGACCACCACGTCCGCGCCCGCCCGCAGGCAGGCCGTGATCCCGGCGCCGCCGAGGTAGGCGTTGGCGGTGAGCGCGCCCTCTCCGGAGGGCAGGGCGTACGGCATCAGGTCGTCGCCCTCCACGTGCGCGACCGACACGGGGACGGACAGCTTCGCGGCCAGCGCGCGCACCGCTCCGGCGAGTCCCGCCGGGTTCAGGCCGCCCGCGTTCACGACGATCCGTACGCCCCGTTCGTGGGCGAGGCCGAGGCACTCCTCCAGTTGGCGCAGGAAGGTTTTGGCATAGCCGAGTTCCGGGTTCTTCAGCCGGTCACGGCCGAGGATCAGCATGGTCAGCTCGGCCAGGTAGTCCCCGGTCAGTACGTCGAGGGGGCCGTCCGTCAGCATCTCGCGCACGGCCTCGAAGCGGTCTCCGTAGAAGCCCGACGCGTTGCCGATCAGCAGGGGGCGCCGGGTCACCGGGAGGCCCCCGGCTCGCGCCCCGGGCCCGCCGGGCCGGCGAAGGCCTGGGCGATGTCGAGCCAGCGGTCGGCGTCGGGGCCGGACGCCGTCAGGGACAGGTCGGCGCGGTGGGCGCGCTGGGTCACCAGCAGGGAGAAGTCGAGCGCCGGGCCCGTGACCCGCTGCGGCGCGCCCTCGGGGCCGTACGTCCACACCTCGGAGCCGTCCCCCGGAGCCGTCAGCTCCACCCGGAACTCCCCCGTCGGCGCGGCCAGTCCCCGTACCGCGTACGCGTAGTCGCGCGCCCGCACTCCGATCCGCGCCACGTGCCGCAGCCTGGCCGTCGGTACGCGGCGCACCCCGAGTGCGTCGGCGACGTCCTGGCCGTGCGCCCAGGTCTCCATCAGGCGGGCGCTCGCCATCGACGCCGCCTTCATCGGCGGCCCGTACCAGGGGAATATGGCGTCGGGCGAGGCCGCGGCGAGGGCCTCGTCGAGTGCGGCACGGCCCTCCCGCCAGCGGGCCAGCAGCTCGGCGGGGGCCATCGCGGCGCCCTCCTCGGCGCCCGCGTCGACGAAGGAGTCGGGGGCTTTCAGGGCCTCCTCGACCAGCCCCGCGAAAGCCGTGGCGTCGGTGAGGGCGAGCAGCGAGGCCCGGTCGGTCCAGTGCAGGTGGGCGATCTGGTGGGCGAGGCTCCAGCCGGGCGCGGGCGTGGGTCTCGCCCAGTCGACGGCGGACAACTCCCCGACCAATGAGTCGAGTTCCCGCCCCTCCTCGCGGAGATCGGCGAAGACGGAGACGACGTTCTCGACAGCGGACGGATCGGGCACGGGTGCGCTCCCCTTCTCGGCGTGAGGGGAAGCGTGGCAGCAGGCAGGAAAACAATCAAGCGTGCTTGCATTATTTTTGCGAGAGGTGAAAGGGGTTGGGTGGCCGGGGACTTGGAGGGTTCATCCGGCCGGTCTTGCGCGGGGCGCACGCCCGCGGCGAGGATCCACGTCATGGCCGAGCGCAGGAACAGCGACGTGGGCAGGGACGCAGGCAGGAACGCAGGCAGGGACGCGAGCACGGATGCAGGCAGGGATGTGGACGCAGACGCGGACAGCGGCGCGGCCAAGGACGAAGGCGCACGCGCGGGCTCCGTCCGAGGCGTGATGTTCGACTTCTCCGGCACCCTCTTCCACATCGAGCCCACCGAGGACTGGCTGCGCGCGGTCGTGTCGGACGCCGGGATCGACCTTTCCGAGGCCGAACTCACCGCCTGTGCGGCCCTGCTGGAAGAGGCGGGCGCCCTTCCTGGCGGCGCCTCGCCGCGGCGGCTGCCGGACCGGCTGGAGCCGCTGTGGCGGGAGCGGGACCTGAGTCCCGAGCAGCACCGGGCCGCGTACACCGCCCTCACCCGGGAGGTGCCGCTGCCCTCCGCGGAGCTGGCCGACGCCCTCTACGAACGGCACCGGATCCCCGCGGCCTGGCGGCCGTACCCCGATACCGCGGCCGCGCTCGCCGCACTGCGCGCACGGGGCATCCCCGTCGCCGTCGTCAGCAACATCGGCTGGGACCTGCGGCCCGTCTTCCGCGCCCACGGGCTGGACCGGTTCGTCGACGCGTACGTGCTCTCCTTCGAGCACGGGGTCCAGAAGCCCGATCCCCGCCTGTTCCGGGTCGCCTGCGACGCCCTCGGGGCGGCGCCCGCGGAGGTGCTCATGGTCGGCGACGACGCCGTCGCGGATACGGGGGCCGCGGCGCTGGGCTGCCCGGTCCGGCTGGTCGAGCACCTGCCCGTCGACCAGCGGCCGGGCGGACTGAGCTCGGCGCTCGGGGCGCTCGGGCTCCTCTGAGGCGCGGCCGGGCGGCTGGGATCAAGCGGCGCTGCCGGCCGGGGTCATCCCCGCGAAGCCCTTCGTCGGGAACTCGATCTCGTCGAAGCTCGCGGCGCCGTCGAAGTGGCGGGTGGCCCGGGAAACCGCCGGAAACGCCTCCCAGCCGCTGTCCGCGTCCAGGAAGTCGGCTAGCCACCGGTTGGACACGTCCCAGGTGCCGACGAGGCAGTCGAAGTCGTTCATGTGCGCTCTCCCCAACAACTGTTCTCTGCTGTGCTTTGCGCTGATGGGGGAACCGTAGGAGCGCTCCACTGACATCCTGTGGCAGTGAAGTCCACGTGAAGTCCAGCCGACTGCTCTCGATCCTGCTCCTGCTCCAGACCCGCGGCCGGATGACCGCCACCGAGCTCGCCGGGGAGCTGGAGGTGTCGGTCCGTACGGTCTACCGCGACGCGGAGGCCCTGGCCGCCGCCGGTGTCCCGCTGTACGGCGACGCCGGGCACAGCGGCGGCTACCAGCTCCTCGACGGCTACCGCACCCGCCTCACCGGGCTGGCCCCGGGCGAGGCGGAGGCCCTCTTCCTCACCTCGATGCCGGGACCGGCCGCCGAACTGGGCCTCGGCCGCGCCCTGTCCACCGCCCAGCTGAAGCTGCGCGCCGCCCTGCCCGCGGAGCTGCGTGCGCAGGCCGACCGGATGCGGCTGCGGTTCCACCTGGACGCGCCCGGCTGGTACGCGGAGCACGGGGAGACCCCGTACCTGGGGCAGGTCGCCGACGCGGTGTGGCGGGGGCGGGTCGTCGAGGTCCGCTACCGGCGCTGGAAGGCACCCCACGAGGTGGACCGGCGGCTGGCCCCGTACGGCCTGGTCCTGAAGGCGGGGCGCTGGTACCTGGTCGCGGGCGCCGTGGAGACGGAGGCGACTACGGCTACGGCTACGGGGTCGATGGAGGCGGAGAGCGCGGAGGGCGCGGAGGGAACCGGGAGCACCCCGTCCCCGCGCACCTACCGGGTGGACCAGATCCTGGCGGTACGGGAGACCGGCGAGGAGTGCGCGCTCCCCGACGGCTTCGAGCTGGCCGCCCACTGGCGGCGCAGCCAGGCGGAGTTCCACGAGCGGCTGTACCCCGAGGAGGCGGAGGTACGGGTCTCCGCGCGCGCGGCCGCCCGGCTGACCGGTGCCCAGGCCCGGGCCCTGACCGCCACCGGGACCCCGGACCCGGGACTGCCCGGGTGGACCCGGGCGGTCCTGCCGATCGAGTCGCAGGACCACGCGGAGGCGCAGTTCCTGCAGCTCGGCGCGGACGCGGAGGTACTCGCCCCTCCTGCCCTGCGCCGGCGCATCGGAGCGGCAGCCGCCGCGACGGCGGCGCGCTACGGGACGGCGGGGGACACGGACCTGGCCACGGACGGCAAGGGCTGAGGCGGAGGACGGGAAGGGCGGGGCCGTGGAGGGGAGGGCGGGGCCGTGGAGGGGAAGGGCGGGGCCGCGGAGGGGAAGGGCGGGGCCGTGGAGGGGAACAGGGCCGTGGACGAGTCGGGGTGAGGCCTTCCCTCCGGTGCGGGCGGCTGGGATGCTCCCCGCATGACGCCTCCTCGGATGTACTTCGCCACGGCCGCCCTGAGCGCCCTCGCGCTGGGCGTGGCCATGGCCAGCGGCTGGGGCCAGGACTTCCCGGACGGGGAATCGCACGGCTCGGCGTCCGGCTCCGGCTTCTCGCTCTCCGCCTGGGCGGCGGACTGGGCGTCCGGGGCGACGCACGTCGAGGCGAACGTCCAGCACGCCGACGTGACGCCCCGGCCGGCCGGCGACATCATCTGGAACTGACGGGGCCCGCTTGGCCTGAACTCACCCCTCCCACCCCGAAGCACCACCCAAACCTCCCTGGAACAAAGGGAGTCGGTATAGCGTCGTCGCCGACCACGACGGGCACGAGGTACGGGGCACGGGGGCTGGAGCGACATGAGTGTCGACGTTCGCTATCGGGTGGAACGGATCGCGCTGGCCCTGATGTCCACATCGGGCGTCGTGGTGCTGATCGCGGACCTCCTCGGGTGGCTCGACGCACTCGCTCCCGGGGGTGCGCTCCCCAAGGTGACCCTGCTCATCCTGAGCACGGTCACCGTGTTCCTGCTGCTGGAGATCGACCGCCTGCGCAAGCTCGACGTGGTCGAAGCGCAGGTCACCCGGCTCGACGACACCCTCAGGACGCAGGTCGCCCGGCTCGACAGCAGCTTCCAGGCGCAGCTCGCCAAGCTGGACATCGACACCGTGGCGCAGCAGCTCAAGCAGGAGAACTACCTCGGTGTGATCCGGGTCCACGCGGAGTTCCCCGACGACCAGTTCAACGCGTACGTGGAGGGCGCCACCCAGGAGGTGGCCATCCTGCAGACCTTCATTCCCAATCTGGACCACCTCCAGCCCGCGCTGGAGAAGGCGCTGGTGGACCACGGGGTCCCCGTGCGCATCATGCTCCTCTACCCGTCCTCCCCGGTGGCGGGACTGCGCGACGAGGCGCTGCGCTCCGTACGGGACCCCGCCCTCGCGCTGGACGTGAAGGCCCGGGTGGAGATGTGCCTGGCCGGCCTCGCGGAACTGCACAGGGCGGTCGGGCCGACGGGCCGGGAACTGCTCAGCGTGCGGGTGTACAACTCCCTGCCGTCCATCGCCGTGCACAAGGCCGACGAGCACTTTTTGGTCAGTTCGTTCCTGCACCGCCAGCTCGCGGTCCACTCCGCCCAGACCGAGATCGACGGATGTGACACGACGATGGGCCGGCAGGTCCAGAGGGAGCTGGACACGCTGTGGTCGATCGGCCGCGACGTGGCCCTGGGCGACTGGCGCGAGTCGCTCAGGAACATCACTTGGTGACCCGGATCCGGGCGCGGATCCGGATCCGGAACCCGAACAAGGACCAGATCCAAAAGAACCAGGACCAGAACCAGAACCAGGACCAGGACCAGGACCAGGACCAGGACCACGGAAAGGTACGGCCATGCACGACTTGGGCGCCCGGGGCCGGCACGACGGGCTGGACGGACCGGACGGGCTGCGCGAGCTGGACGGGTTCGAGAACGGGCTGATCGAGCGCTTCGAGGAGCATCCGGTCCTCGCGAACATCACCCGGCTGCCCGACGAGGACTTCACCGCGCTCCTGCTCCAGCGGCGCTACGTATCGCTCGCGTTCACCCCGTCCTACGACCTGGCCATCGACCTGCTGCGCGACGCGGAGGGGCTGCGGATCGCCCGGTTCATCCTGCGCGAGGAGTACCCGGGCGCCACGGGGCACGCGCCCTCGCACCGCGAGGACATGACGGAGGACCTGCGCCGGCTCGGGGTGTCGAGGGAGGCCCTGGTGGCGTCGAGGCCCACGGCCGCGACGAAGCGCGCCATCACCGACACCCTCGAACTGATCGCGGACGCGGGCGGCCACGCCGACGCCGACCTGCGGCTGCTGACCTTCCTGCGCTTCTGGGGCGAGGTGCTGGTCTCCGTCGAGTACGGGCGGCTGTGGGAACGCATGGGGCCGCTGTTCACGAGCGGGGGCGACGGCCGCAACCGTTCCCGCTTCTACCACCCGCACCTGGTCCACGACGCGAAGACGCACTCGCTCGCGACCGTGTCCATGCTCTCCGACACCCACTCCGACCGGCTGGCCGCCCGGGTGACCGAGCTCCTCGCCCGTGCGGACGGGGCGGGCGGGACGGCGGGTGCGGACGCCTTCAGGGAGACCGAGGAACGGGCGCTGCTCCTCAAGGCCCGCTTCTACGATCAGTTCCTGCCGGTGCCGGCGCCCTCGACGGCGGGCTGAGCCCCGGACGGCGGCTTCGGGCGGGTCTGCGAGCGGACCGCGCCCATGCTCGCCACGATGACCAGCGCGATCGCCGCCGCGTCGAGCGCCGACAGCGCCTGGTTCAGGATCAGGAACCCGGCGGTCGCGGCGATCGCGGGCTCCAGGCTCATCAGGATCGCGAAGGTCGGCGCGGGGAGCCTGCGCAGGGCGAGCAGTTCCAGCGTGTAGGGCAGGACCGAGGAGAGCAGCGCCACGCCGAGGCCCAGGAGCAGGGTGCTGGGGTGCAGCAGGGCCGAGCCGGCCTCGATCACGCCGAGCGGCAGGGACAGGACGGCGGCCACGGCCATCGCCAGCGCCAGCCCGTCGGCCTGCGGGAACCGGCGTCCGGTCCGCGCGCTGAACACGATGTACGCCGCCCACATGCCGCCCGCCGCGAGGGCGAAGGCCACGCCCAGCGGGTCGAGCCCGCCGAGGCCGCCTCCGCCGTGGGTGGACAGCAGGACGACCCCGGCCAGTGCCAGCCCGGCCCACAGCAGGTTCAGCAGGCGGCGGGAGACCACGACGGAGAGCACCAGCGGGCCCAGGACCTCCAGGGTGACGGCGGGGCCGAGGGGGATGCGGTCGATGGCCTGGTAGATGAACCCGTTCATGCCGGCCATGGCCACGCCGAACCACACGACGGTCGACCAGTCCGCGCGCGCGTACCCGCGCACCTTGGGCCGGCAGACGAGCAGCAGCACCAGCGCGGCCGCGGCCAGCCGCAGCGTGACCACGCCGGCCGCGCCCGCCCGCGGCATGAGCATCACCGCGAGGGCGGCGCCGAACTGCACCGAGACGCCCGCCGTGACCACCAGGGACACGGGGCCGAAGCGGGCCCGGAAGGAGCCGTCTGCGGGGGCGGTGGCCGTCGTGCGTACGGGCTCCGTGGGCGCGGGGGTGCTCGTGGCCGTGCTCGTGGCGGTGCTCGTGGGTGAGGAGGGTGCGGGCATTTATCCAGATTAGGGGGTGCGTAAGGACCATGCGTCCGTGTTTTGCCTTACATCCGAGGTTCGTCCGGCAAGCCCTCCGCCAGGACCTCCGCCAGGTGGCGGGCCCGGCCGCCGGCCAGCTGCGCGATCTGGGTCCGGCAGGAGAACCCGTCCGCCAGCACCTCCGTACCCGGAGCGGCCGCCCGCAGTGACGGCAGGAGCTGTTCCTCGGCGCACGCCACGGAGACCTCGTGGTGGCCGGGCTCGAAGCCGAAGTTGCCCGCGAGGCCGCAGCAGCCGCCGCTGAGCTCTCCCGTCAGCCCGGCGCGCTCGCGCAGCCGGCGGTCGGGGGCGTCGCCGAGGACGGCGTGCTGGTGGCAGTGGGTCTGGCCGGCGACCGGCCGGTCGAGGCGGGGCGGCTGCCACTGGGGGGCGTACTCCTCCAGGGTCTCGGCGAAGGTTCGGACGGCCGCCGCGAGACGGGGTGCGCGGGGGTCCTCCGGGAGGAGGGCGGGCAGATCGGTGCGGAGCGACGCCGCGCAGCTCGGTTCGAGGACGGTGACGGGCCCCTGCGGGTCGCCCACGGCGTCCAGGGTGCGGCGCAGGACCCTGCGGGCGGCGTCGAGGCGGCCGGTGGAGAGGTAGGTCAGTCCGCAGCAGACGCGGCCCGTCTGCACCCCCGGCTCCAGGCCGGCGGCCCGCAGCACCCGCAGGGCGGCGTGCCCGGCCTCGGGAGCGAGGTACTCCGTGAACGTGTCCGGCCACACCGTCACCCGCGTCCCGCCCCCGGACCCGACCCCGGGCGTGCCCTGCGGGCGGCCGCGGGTGAACGGGGTCCGGGCCAGCCGGGGCAGGGGCCGGGACGGCTCCAGGCCCGGGACGCGGAGGAAGCGGGACAGGAGGTTCAGGGGGCGGGCCAGCCGCAGCGCCGCGATCAGGCGGAGCCACCCCGGCAGCCCGCCGAGGGCGTAGTGGGAGAGCGGGCGCAGCCGGCCCGCCCAGTGGCGGTGGAGGAACTCCGCTTTGTAGGAGGCCATGTCGACCCCCACCGGGCAGTCGCTGAGGCAGCCCTTGCAGCCGAGGCAGAGATCCAGTGCCTCGGCGACCTCCGCCGAACGCCAGCCGTCGGTGACGATCTCCCCGGCCAGCATCTCGTGCAGCAGCCGGGCCCGCCCCCGCGTGGAGTGGCGTTCCTCCCCCGTGGCCCGGTACGACGGGCACATCACCCCCGGCCCCCCGACCTCCGTCGACCGGCACTTCGCCACGCCGACGCAGCGCGCGACCTCTCCCGCCAGCGGTGACGCCGGGAGGACCGCGAAGCGGAGGTTCTCGTCGAGGCGTGCCGGGCGGACCAGGATGCCGGGGTTCATGCCTCCCGCCGGGTCCCAGACCCGCTTGTAGGACGCGAAGAGCCCGATCACCGAGGGCCCGTACATCCGCGGCAGCAGCTCCGCCCGCGCCTGCCCGTCCCCGTGCTCCCCCGACAGGGATCCCCCGTGCGCGACGACCAGGTCGGCGAGGTCCGAGGAGAAGGCCCGGAAGCGGGCCACGCCCGGCTCGGTGACCAGGTCGAAGTCGATCCGCACGTGGACGCAGCCCTCGCCGAAGTGGCCGTACGGGGATCCGCGCAGCCCGTGCTCCGCCAGCAGGGCCCGGAAGGCGCGCAGGTAGGCGCCGAGCCGGGCGGGCGGTACCGCGCAGTCCTCCCACCCGGGCCAGGCCATGGTCCCGTCGGGCATCCGGGTGGCCGTGCCCGCGGCGTCCTCGCGGATCCGCCACAGGGCCCGCTGCGCCGCCGGGTCGGTGAGCAGCAGGGTGTCGACGGCGTCCGAGGCCCGCAGCAGGGCCCGCGCCGCGCCCTCGTCGCGCATCTCCGCGAACAGCCACGCCCCGCCCCCGGGGAGCCCGGCGGCCGCCGCCGTTCCCCCGACCAGGTCGGCGGCCATCCCCTCCACGGTCAGCGGCCCGTACCCGAGCAGCCCCACCGCTGCCTGCGCCGCCGCGCTCTCGTCGGCGTACCCGAGGACGGCCAGCGCCGGGGCGGGCGGCAGCTCCACGAGCCGTACCAGCGCCTCGGTCACCACCCCGAGCGTGCCCTCGCTCCCGCAGAACGCCCGGGCCACCCCGGTGCCCCGCTCGGGGAGGAGTGCGTCCAGGCCCCCGTAGCCGGAGATCCGCCGCGAGAAGCCGTCCGCCATGCCGGTGCGCAGGACGGCCAGGTTCCCCGACACCAGCTCCCGCAGCCCGTCCGGTGCGCCCTCCCAGCCCGTGCCGAGCCGGTAGGAGGCTCCCCCGTACGCCGTCACCGCCAGCTCGGCGACGTTGTCGGCGGTGGTCCCCCAGGCCACCGAGTGGGCCCCGCAGGCGTTGTTGCCGATCATCCCGCCGAGCGTGCACCGGGAGTGCGTGGAGGGGTCCGGCCCGAAGGTCAGCCCGTGCGGGCGGGCCGCGTCACGCAGCCGGTCGAGGACGAGGCCGGGCTGGACCACGGCGGTGCGGGAGTCCGGGTCCAGGGAGACGAGGGCGTCCATGTGGCGGGTGAGGTCCAGCACCACGCCGGTGCCCGTCGCCTGGCCCGCGATGGAGGTGCCGCCGCCGCGCGGCACGACCGGGACCCCGGCCCCGGCGCACACCGCGAGCGCGGCCGCCACGTCCTCGGCGTCGCGCGGGGCGACCACGCCGACCGGGACGCGGCGGTAGTTCGAGGCGTCCATCGTCGTCAGGGCACGGGCGGCGGCGCCGAAGTCGACCTCTCCGCGCAGGTTCTTCCTCAGGGTCCGTTCGAGTTCACCGGGTGACGTCACGGCGGACAGCCTCCCACCGGCTCCCGCCCGTCCGCGTCATCTCATCGGGTGGACGCGGCTCCAAGGGGCGGACCCGGACCCGATACGCTCCGCTTGTGGCCGAGATCCAGATTCCCGCTGACATCAAGCCCGCCGACGGACGCTTCGGCGCGGGCCCCTCCAAGGTGCGGACCGAGGCGCTGGACGCCCTCGCCGCCACCGGTACCTCCCTGCTCGGAACCTCCCACCGCCAGGCTCCGGTCAAGAACCTGGTCGGCTCCGTGCGCCAGGGCCTCCGGGACCTCTTCTCCCTCCCCGAGGGCTACGAGGTGATCCTGGGCAACGGCGGCTCCACCGCCTTCTGGGACATCGCGACCGCCGGTCTCATCGAGCGGAAGTCGCAGCACCTCACCTTCGGTGAGTTCTCCTCCAAGTTCGCCAGCGCCGCGAAGCTCGCGCCGTGGCTGGACGCTCCTTCGGTGATCTCCTCCGACCCGGGGACCCACCCGGACCCGGTGGCCGAGGCGGGCGTGGACGTGTACGCGTACACCCACAACGAGACCTCGACGGGTGTCGCGGCGCCGATCAAGCGCGTCGCGGGCGCCGACGAGGGGTCCCTCGTTCTGGTGGACGCGACGTCGGGCGCCGGCGGCCTGCCGGTGGACATCACCGAGACCGACGTCTACTACTTCGCCCCGCAGAAGTCCTTCGCCTCCGACGGCGGTCTGTGGCTGGCGGCGTTCTCCCCGGCGGCCCTGGAGCGCGCGGCCCGCGTGCACGCTTCCGGCCGGCACATCCCGGAGTTCTTCTCGCTGCCGACGGCGATCGACAACTCGCTGAAGAACCAGACGTACAACACCCCGGCGCTCTCCACCCTCTTCCTGCTGGACCAGCAGCTGGAGTGGATGAACAGCCAGGGCGGTCTGGAGTTCACGACCGGCCGTACGTCGGCCAGCGCGGCCCACCTGTACGGCTGGGCCGAGGCGTCGAAGTACGCCAGCCCCTTCGTCGCGGACGCCGCCAAGCGCTCGGCCGTCATCGGCACGATCGACTTCTCGGACGACATCGACGCGGCCGCGGTCGCCAAGGTGCTGCGCGCCAACGGCATCGTGGACACCGAGCCCTACCGCAAGCTCGGCCGCAACCAGCTCCGCATCGCGATGTTCCCGGCGATCGACCCGGCGGACGTGCAGGCGCTCACCGCGTGCGTCGACTTCGTGATCGAAGCCCTCTGACCGAGCCCGACCGAGCCCGTCCGACACGCTCCGGAGCCCCCGGTGACACTTCGTCACCGGGGGCTCCGCGTTGTCCGCACCCGCCCGACAGCGTCCCGGGTCAGTTCCGAGTCGGTTCCGAGGCAGTCCTGAACGACCCCTGAAGGACGAAGTCCGCCGTACGTCCCGCAACCCCGGGACGTTGGTCCCAAAAATCGGGGCAAAGGGCCGGCCAACAGGAGATCCACACCCCCTCCACCGCCTGCGGTTTTGCGCCCCGGGACCTTCGGCAGGGGCCCTCACCGGCCCCTCCGAGGGCTGCAACCGACCGCCCCAGGATGTCCCTCATGTCTGGTGTGCCGGGAACGAACCCCGGCCCGTTCAGGAGGAACCCCATGCGCAAGGCACTTACCCTCTCGGCGATCGCCCTCGCCTCGTCTATGGCACTGGCAGCCCCCGCCGTCGCGTTCGCCGCCGACTCCGTTCCGACCGCGCACAGCAGCGCGAGCCCCGAGGCGGCCCCGGTGGCCCTGAAGCTGTCGGTCTCCTCCGGCAAGCCGGGCGACTCCGTCCGGATGTCGATGGAGGTCCCGGACGGCTCGACGAACCTGTCCATCTCCTCCAAGGCCCTGAACGACGTCGAGATGACCGACGGGCGCGGCGCCACCGCCACCATCGCCAAGGTCGCCGACGGCAACTACGGCATCTCCCTCACCGGCACGGGCCCCGACGGCAAGAAGCTCCAGGCCACCGCCCAGATCACGGTCAAGGAGGGCAAGCCCACCCCGACGCCGACCCCGACCGCCTCCACGCTGAGCCTGTCCCAGGACCACGGCAAGCCCGGCGACAAGATCGACGTCACCATCAGGACGGCGCCGGACGAGAAGAGCGCGTTCGTCAGGTCCGATGCCTTCGGCGGCCAGGTCGACCTGAAGAGCAACGGCAAGGGCGTCTGGACCGGCACCACGGTCGTCGCCAGGGACGTCACGTCCGGCTACTACGGCGTCGAGGCCTACGCGGGCGGCAAGAAGTTCGACACCGTCAAGTTCTCCACCGACGCCACCGGCCCGGTCAACCCGAAGCCGAAGCCGGCCCCGGTCGACCCGAGCCACCACAAGACCCCCAAGGGCTCCGTGAACACCGGACGGGCCCCGCTCGGCTGGGTCCCCTCGGACGCGGCAGACCATGGCTGAGCGGTCCGCCCCTGAACGCGCCCCCCGCCGGAGCGGCCGCGCGCTGCGCGTGGCCGCCCTGGCGGGCGCCTCGGCGCTCACCGTCGTCCTGATCTCCTCCTGCTCCTCCGGCGGTGACGCCGCCGCCGGCACCGCCGAGAACGACCCGGCCGACGCCAAGGCCGCCTCGGTGCTGAGCGCCTCCGTCCCGGACCGCATCGTGATCCCGGACATCAAGGTCGACGCCCCGCTCGACACCGTCGGGCTCGACGCCCAGGGCGCCATGCAGGAGCCCGACTTCGCCAAGCCCGAGGACGCGGCCTGGTACAAGGAGGGCCCGACCCCCGGGGAGAAGGGCGCGGCCGCCATCGTCGGGCACATGGACACCCCAAAGGCGCCCGAGGCCGTCTTCTACAACCTCAAGAAGCTGAAGAAGGACGAGAAGATCGAGGTCCACCGCGACGACGGCTCCACCGCGGTCTTCGCCGTGGACGAGGTCGACACGTTCAAGAAGGACCGGTTCCCGACCGACAAGGTCTACGGCGACACCCACGGCAAGGCCGAGCTCCGCGTCATCACCTGCGGCGGCAACCTCACCAAGGACCGCCACTGGGACGCCAACGTCGTGGTGTTCGCCCACCTCGTCGGGCAGGAACAGCCCCGGTAGCCCCGGAGCGGGCCGCTTACTTCGCCACGGCGAAGCGCATCAGGGCCTGCTCGTCGCCCGGCTTGATCTTGCCGGTCTCGTTGATGACGTGGAGCTTCCAGCCGGCCCCGTCCCGGACCGCCTTGGCCACGGCGCAGCCGTTGTCGCTGCCGAGCAGGCTCGGCCAGATGTCGGCGACCTGCTGGGTGCTGCCGCCCGTGCCGTCGTACACCTTGAAGCTGATGTTGCGGGCGCTCTGGAAGGAACTGCCCTTCTTGTACGCGGCGGCGACGAAGACGATGGACGTGACGTTGCCCGGAACCCGGGCGAACTCGACGGTCACCGTCTCGTCGTCGCCGTCGCCGTGGCCGGTCTGGTTGTCCCCGCTGTGGAGCAGCGAGCCGTTGCCCATGGGGTCCAGGGAGTCGAGACCCGCGAGCCGGACCGGGTCCGATCCCTGCATCGCGATCGCGATCAGGTCCAGGTCGGTCCCGATCTTCCGCTTGAACTTGCCCATCAGGCCGCCGCTGCTGCCCACGGTGGGGTCCCACGAGACCCCGATGGACAGGTGGGTTACGCCGCCCAGGTCCGCGGGGCCGTCTTCCTTGGTGAGCGTGATCATGCGCAATCCTCACAAATAGCTGTGCGATACCGACTCATGAAGTCTGCCTGAAGCCGGTTCGTTTGCGGAGCCGCTCGACGCACGCGATACCTTCAGGGCCTCGGCATCCGGCGTTCCGTGGATGCCGTACAGCGCAGTACAGCGCAGTACAGCTTGGAGGCAGCAGCGTGAGCGTGCGAGTGACGGCGGCCCAGGACGGCGTGGACCCCTTCGGCACGGCCCGGCTGCGACGCGGGGTGCTCGACGCCTGGGGCGCCGGCCCGGCCCGCTTCCGCGAGGACGCCAACGCCGAGGAGGACCTGGCGCTCGGCGGCTACCGCGACCGGCTCGTCGTCGAGCTCGCGCAGAACGCCGCCGACGCGGCCGCCCGCGCCGGGGTCCCCGGCCGGCTGCGGCTCACCCTGCACGCGGGCGCCGACCAGCCCGACGGGCACGCACTGCTCGCCGTCTCCAACACCGGCTCCCCACTGGACGCCACCGGCGTGGAATCCCTGTCCACGCTGCGCGCCTCCGCCAAGCGCGACGACTCCTCCGGGAGCGTCGGCCGCTTCGGCGTCGGCTTCGCCGCCGTCCTGGCCGTCTCCGACGAGCCCGCCGTCCTCGGCCGGCACGGCGGGGTGCGCTGGTCCCTGGCCGAGGCCCGGGAGCTGGCCCGCGGCGCTGCCGTCGGCAGCTCCGGGCTCGGCGAGGAACTGCGCCGCCGCGACGGCCACGTCCCGCTGCTGCGCCTCCCGCTGCCCGCCGAGGGGACCGCACCCGAGGGCTACGACACCGTCGTGGTCCTGCCGCTGCGCGACGCCGCCGCCGAGGAACTGGCCGGGCGGCTGCTCGCCGCCGTGGACGACGCCCTGCTGCTGACGCTGCCGGGACTCGCCGAGGTCGTCGTGGACACCCCCACCGGCGGCGTGCGGACGCTGACGCGCCGCGTCGAAGGCCCGTACACCGTCATCGCCGACTCCGCCTCGGACACCGCGTCCGGCCGCAGGCGTTGGCGCACCGTCCGCCACTCGGGGCCCATCGAGAAGGCGCTGCTCGCCGACCGGCCCGTCGAGGAGCGGCTGCGGCCCGTCTGGGCGGTGTCCTGGTCCGTGCCCGTCGACGCCGAAGGCGCCCCGGTCCGCCCCGTGACCGCCGCCGTGGTGCACGCGCCGACCCCGACCGACGAACCGCTCGGCATCCCCGCGCTGCTCATCGCGACCCTGCCGCTGGACACCACCCGCCGGCACCCCGCGCCGGGACCGCTGACCGACTTCCTCGTGGAGCGCGCGGCCGACGCCTATGCCGAACTGCTCGGCTCCTGGGACCCGGTGAGCACCGCGCTCGTGGACCTCGTACCCGGCCCGCTCGGCAAGGGCGAGCTCGACGGGGCCCTGCGCGCCGCCGTCATCGCACGTCTGCCCCGTACGGCGTTCCTCGCGCCCGCCGCCCCCGCCGAGGAACCCGAGGAGCGGGCCGCCCTGCGCCCCTTCGAGGCCGAGGTGGTCGAGGGCGCGGGCGCCGACACCGTACGGGTCCTCGCGGAGGTGCTGCCGACCCTCCTCCCGGCCGGGCTCGAACGCCGCCCCGAACTGCGCACGCTGGGTGTGGGCCGGCTGCCGCTGGGCGAGGCCATCGAGCGGATCGCGGGCATCGAGCGGACCCCGGAATGGTGGTACCGGCTCTACGACAGCCTCGCCGGGGTGGACCCGGACCGGCTCTCCGGCCTCCCCGTGCCGCTGGCCGACGGCCGCACCGCGATCGGGCCCCGGCACCTGCTGCTGCCCGGCGCGGACGCCCCGCGGGCGGGCACCCCCGAGAGCCTGGCCCGGCTCGGCCTGAAGGTGGCCCACCCGGACGCGGTGCACCCGCTGCTGGAGAAGCTCGGCGCGCTCCCGGCGAGCCCGCGCGCCGTCCTGACCACCCCGCAGGTGCGGGCGGCCGTCGCGGCCTCCCTCGACTCCGGGGAGATCTGGGACGAGGACGCCCTGGACCCGGAGGAACTGGCCGACATCGTCCTCGGCCTGGTCCAGGGCGCCGAGCTCTCCCCCGGCGACGAGCCGTGGCTGGGCGCGCTCGCCCTGCCCGACGAGGACGGCGAGCCGACCCCGGCCGGCGAACTGCTGCTTCCCGGCTCTCCCCTGGCCTCCGTGGTCCGCGAGGACGAGATCCCCTACCTGGACGCCGAGCTGGTGGAACGCTGGGACGAGCGGACCCTCACCGCCGTGGGCGTCCTCGCCACCTTCCAGCTGGTCCGCGCCACCGACGTGGTCCTGGATCCCGACGAACTGGAGCCCCGCGACGGGGACTTCGCGGAGCCCGACGACGCCGGTCTGCTCGACGCCGTCGACGTGTGGTGCGAGGACCTCCTGGACCAGCTCCCCGACACCCCCGTGCCGCCGGTCGCCACCGAGCTCGTCGCCGTACGGGACCTCGACCTGGTCGACGACGACTGCTGGCCCCGGGCCCTGGCCATGCTGGCCCAGCCTCCGCTGCGCGACGCCCTGACCCAGCCCGTGCGGGTCCTGCTCCCGGACGGCACCACCCGGTCCGTGCGCTCGTACACCGCGTGGTGGCTGCGCGACCACCCGGTCCTGGACGGCCGCCGCCCGGCCGGCCTGCGCTCGGCGGGCGGCGACCCGCTGCTGGCGGGCCTCTACACCCCGGCGGACGCCACCGGCTTCGAGGACGAGCAGGTCCTGCGGGCCCTGGGCGTACGCACCACCGTGCCCGCCCTGCTGGAGGAGCCGGGCGGCGCCGCCGAGCTGCTGGGCCGCCTCGCCGACCCGGACCGGGAAGTCGGCGGACGCCAACTGCACGGCCTGTACGGGGCGCTGGCCGAGCTGGACCCCGAGCAGGTCACCCTGCCCGACGAGCTGCGCGCGGTCGTGGACGGCGAGGTCGTCGTGGTGGACGCGGCCGAGGCGCTGATCGCGGACGCCCCCGACCTGCTGCCGCTGACGGCGGGCCTCCCGCTGCTGCCCGTGGCCCCTTCCCGGGCCGCCGACCTGGCGGAGCTGTTCCAGGTCCGGCGCCTCTCGGAGACGGTTCCGGCGGAGGTGACCACCGAGGGCGAGGAGCACGAGGTCCCCGAGTCGGTGCACCAGCTCCTGGGCCCGGCCACCCCGAAGAGCTACGTGGAGCACGAGGAACTCCTGGCGGGCGGCATCGAGCTCGACTGGCGCCGCACCCCGGACGGCACCCTGCACGCCTCCACCCTGGAGGGCGTCGCGGCGGCCCTCGCGTGGGCGGCGGGCCAGTGGCCGCGCCGCTTCGAGGTGGCGGCCCTGCTGGAGGACCCGTCCCGGACGGCGGAGCTGGCCCGCGACCGCTGGTTCGACTGAAAGCCCCGGGGAGCCGCGGGGACGAGGTCGCCGCCGTCCCGTGGCCACGAGGTCTGCGGGTGACCGTCAGCCCACCGGTGTGAGCAGGGCGTCCGCGATGGCCGTCCGGGCGTACAGGACCGAGCGGCCGGCGCGGTGGCCGGTGACCAGGCCCGCGTCGCGCAGGGCCGTGAGGTGCTGGGAGACCGCGGCGGCGGACAGGCCGCTGTGCCGGGCCAGTTGGGTGGTGGAGGCCGGGGAGTCCAGTTCGGCGAGCAGCAGGGTGCGGGAGCGGCCCAGTACGGCGGCCACCGCGTCGGTGGCCTTGGTGGCGCGGGGCTCCCAGAGGCTGCCGATGCCCCGGGCCGGGTAGGCCAGTTGGAGGGGGTCGGGGGCCACCGAGCGGGTCAGGACCCGGGGCCAGGCGAAGGCGGAGGGCACCAGCAGCAGCCCGGGGCCGGTCTGGTCGCGGGTCAGCGCGCAGTGCGTGCGGACCATGCGCAGGGTTCCTGCGTCCCAGCTGACGGTGTCGTGGAGCTCGTTGAGGACGTGCGCCGATCCGTGTTCGGCGACCTGCCGGGCCCGGTGGAACACGTCGGCTTCGAGGAGTTGGCGGATCCGGGGCCAGTAGGGCGCGAGCGCGAGTTCCCAGTAGGTCTGGATCTCGTCGGTGACCTTCTCCAGTACGGCTTCGGGGTCCTCGTGGAGCAGCCGCAGGCGCGCCGCCGGGCGGGCGCCATCACCGCGGGCACGTCCACCTCCGGACTTGGCCGCGATCGTGGCGAGGTCGGCGCGCACGTTCTGCGGGCTGCTGTCGCGGATGGCCGCCAGTTCGGTGGCCAGTTCCGGGAAGGGGCCGGCCGGCGTCGGGTTGAGGAAGTCCGCGAGGTAGCCGGAGCCCGGGATCAGCGCGGCGAGCCAGCCCCGGTCCAGGCCGGCGCTCAGCAGCCGGGGCCTGACCTGCTCGGCCCAGCGGCGGTGCAGCGGTGGATCGGTCTCGACGTTCAGCAGCCGGTAGCTGGTGACGACCTCCCACATCGGAGACACCGCGAAGCGCGTCTGCGCCAGGTCCGCGGCGGAGAAGTTCAGTTCGTATTCCATGGCGCTGCCCCCATTGCCGGTGTCCCCGCCGGCCGTTCCCCATTGCCGGTGGATTCGGCTCCACCTTAATCAATAGGACCCGCGGCCGCCCGGGCGCAGGCTCCTTCCATGCCCTCCTCCTTCCGCGGTCTCCCGCCCCTCGTCTGGACCCTGTTCGCCGGTTCGATCGTCAACCGGATCGGCTACCTCGTCACCCCGTTCCTGGTGTTCCTCCTCGCCGACCGGGGCATCACCGGATCCGACATCTCCTTCGTGCTCGGCGCGCTCGGCGCCGGCCACCTGCTCGGCCCGGCCGTCGGCGGGCTGCTCGCCGACCGGATCGGCCGCCGTCCGACGATGCTGATCGGGCTCATCGGCTCCGCCGTCGCCCAGGGCGCGCTGTTCCTGGCCCCCGGACTCTGGACGTTGGCCGCCTCCGCGCTGCTGCTCAGCACCGCCGGAGCCACCGTCCCGCCCGCCGCGTACGCGCTGCTGGCCGACGCGGTGGACACGGGATGGCGGCAGAGGGCATTCGCCCTGTTCGGCTGGGGCGTCAACATCGGCACGGCCGTCGCCGGCGTCCTCGGCGGCTTCCTCGCCGCGCACGGGTACTGGCTGCTGTTCGCCGTCGACGCCGGTTCGGCACTCGTCTACGCCACCGTGGTCGCGACCCGGCTGCGCGAGCCGGCCCGCACCGCTCCGGCCAAGGCCGCCGGCCTGGGCTACGGGGTCGTCCTGCGCGACCGGCTGCTGCTCCTGCTGCTCCCGCTGTTCGGGATCCAGCTGTTCGTGTACTCGCTGACCGAGGTGGCGCTGCCGCTGGCCGTCCGCGACAGCGGGCTCTCGCCGGCCGTGTACGGAGCCCTGGCCGCGGTCAACGCCGTCCTGGTGGTGGCCCTGCAGCCGTTCGTGACGGCCAAGCTGTCGGGACTGCCGCAGCTCCCGGTACAGGCCGCGGGCAGTGTCCTGATCGCCACCGGGGTGGCGCTGACCGGGCTCGCGGACTCCGTGACCGGGTACGTGGTCTCGGTGGTCGTCTGGTCCCTCGGCGAGGTGGCCGTGGCCGGCATCGCGGCCTCGCTGGTGGCCGACCTGGCCCCGGCCGACGCCCGGGGCCGCTACCAGGGCGCCTTCAGCTGGACCTGGGGCGTGGCCCGCTTCTCCGCCCTCACCGTGGGCGTCGCCCTCTACACCGGGGTCGGGGCGGGCGCCCTGTGGTGGGGGGCCCTCGTCGCCGGGCTGCTCGCGGCGGTGACGGTCCTGGGCCTGCGCACCCGGATCGCGGCCCGTGCGGAACACGCGCTGGCCGCCTGACCGGGCCGGGTCGGGCGGCCGGCGCCGGCTACGCCGGGAACTTGCGGTCCACCCACCGGAAGGTGAACTCGATGAGGGCGGCCGCGACGGCGGCGATGCCCACGGCCGTCCACGGCATCACGGCGCCCTCCAGTTTGAGCTGGAAGAAGTCCTGGAGCCAGGGCACGACGAGCACGATCAGGAACGCCCCGCCCATCGCGCCGACCAGGCCGACCCGCCACCAGGTGTAGGGGCGGGCGATGATCACCAGGACCCACATCGAGGTCAGGAACAGCGCGAGCGTCGCGGCGCTGGTCTCGGCCTTGAGGGCGTCGGGGCCGGTGTAGTAGTGGCGGGCGATCACGTACGTCACGAAGGTGGCGACGGCGGCGATGACCCCGCCCGGGATCGCGTACCGCATCACGCGTTTCACGAAGTGCGGCTTGGCCCGCTCCTTGTTGGGCGCGAGCGCCAGGAAGAAGGCCGGGACGCCGATGGTCAGCGTGGACAGCAGCGTCAGGTGGCGCGGCAGGAACGGGTACTCGACCTGGGAGCAGACCACCAGGACGGCCAGCAGCACCGAGTAGACCGTCTTCGTGAGGAAGAGGGTGGCGACGCGGGTGATGTTGCCGATGACCCGGCGGCCCTCGGCCACCACCGAGGGCAGGGTGGAGAAGCTGTTGTTGAGGAGGACGATCTGCGCGACGGCCCGGGTGGCCTCCGAGCCGGAGCCCATCGAGACGCCGATGTCGGCGTCCTTGAGGGCCAGCACGTCGTTGACCCCGTCGCCGGTCATCGCGACGGTGTGGCCCCTGGACTGCAGGGCGGCGACCATGTCGCGCTTCTGCTGCGGGGTGACCCGCCCGAAGACGGCGTTCTCGTCGAGGACCTCGGCCATGGCGTCCTGGTCGGTGGGGAGCTTCCGCGCGTCGACGGTGTTCCCGGCGCCGGGAAGGCCCAGCTTCCCGGCGACCGCGCCGACCGAGACGGCGTTGTCCCCGGAGATGACCTTGGCCTTGACGTCCTGGTCCCCGAAGTAGCGCAGGGTGTCGGCGGCGTCGGGGCGCAGCCGCTGCTCCAGGACGACGAGGGCGGTCGGTCTGACCCCTGTGGCCACGGCCGGGTCGTCGAGTTCACGGGCGGCACGGCCCAGCAGGAGGACCCGTAGGCCCTGTTCGTTGAGCTCGTTGATCTCCTCCAGGGCCGGGTCCCCGGCCGGGAGCAGCACGTCGGGGGCGCCCAGCAGCCAGGTGTTGTTCTCGCCGTCGCCCTCGCTGAAGCTGGCGCCGCTGTACTTGCGGGCGGAGGAGAAGGGCAGCGATTCGGTGCAGCGCCAGTCGGCGCTGTCGGGGTAGGCGTCGATGATCGCCTGGAGGCTGGCGTTGGGGCGCGGGTCGCTCTCGCCGAGCGCGCCGAGGACCTTCTTGACGTACGGGGCGTCCGCGCCGCCGAGCGGGCGGCACTCGGTGACGTCCATGCCGCCCTCGGTGAGGGTGCCGGTCTTGTCGAGGCAGACCACGTCCACGCGGGCGAGCCCCTCGATGGCGGGCAGCTCCTGCACCAGGCACTGCTTGCGGCCGAGTCGGATGACGCCGATGGCGAAGGCCACGGAGGTGAGGAGGACGAGGCCTTCGGGAATCATCGGGACGATGCCGCCGACGGTGCGGGCGATGGCGTCCTTGAGGTTGTTGTCCTTGACGATCAGCTGGCTGATGATCAGGCCGATGGAGGTCGGGATCATCATCCAGGTGACGTACTTGAGGATGGTGGAGATGCCGGAACGCAGCTCGGAGTGGACGAGCGTGAAGCGGGAGGCCTCTTCGGCGAGCTGGGCGGCGTAGGCCTCGCGGCCGACCTTGGTGGCCGTGAAGGCGCCGCCGCCGGCGACGACGAACGAGCCGGACATGACCGGGTCGCCGGGCTTCTTCAGGACCGGGTCGGCCTCGCCGGTGAGGAGGGATTCGTCGATCTCCAGGCCGTCGGCCTCGCCGACGAGCCCGTCGACGACGACCTTGTCGCCGGGACCGAGCTCGATGACGTCGTCGAGGACGATCTCGGAGGTGGAGATCCCGGCGGTGCGGCCGTCGCGGCGGACGCTGGGTTTGGCCTCGCCGATGACGGCGAGGCTGTCCAGGGTCTTCTTGGCGCGCATCTCCTGGATGATGCCGATGCCGGTGTTCGCGATGATCACGAAGCCGAAGAGGCTGTCCTGGATCGGGGCGACGAAGAACATGACCACCCACAGGACGCCGATGATGGCGTTGAAGCGGGTGAAGACGTTGGCGCGGACGATGTCGGTGGTGGAGCGGCTGCTGCGGACGGGGACGTCGTTGACGGCTCCGCGGGCGACGCGCTCGGCGACTTCGGCGGTGGTCAGCCCGCCCGGCTTGAACCGGGGTGCGGGCGGTCGGACCGGGTGGACGGGATCGAGTTCGGCCCCCGCGTCGATGGCGGTCCCGGCGGCCGTCCCGCCACCGCCGGCCGGCTCCGGTCCGTCTGGTTCGATCCTCGCCCGCTGAGTCATGCTTTCGACGGTAATGGGCGATTCAACGGTTCACCCGCCGAAAGGTCCGAAGATCCGACTTCGGGATGAGCGGAATCCTCCCCTGGTAGCCCTTCCGGCGGACCGGCGGGTGGCCCCCCTCGGGGCGGGCGGGCTAGCCCGCCCGGGGAGACGGTCCCGGCGCGGCGCCCTCGTCCCGCGCGGCCAGGGCGGCGGCGTGCCGCTTCAGCGCCGCATCGCGGCCGCGGACGTACCAGAGGCCGATCAGGCCGAGGAACCCGCCGACCGCGCAGGTCCAGACCCACCACAGCATGCCCCGGTCGGCGAACCACCCGTAGAAGGGGAGCTGGAAGAGGAAGAGGGCGAACCAGATGATCGTGCCACCGGCGACGGTGCCGACGATCGGACCCTCGAGGGGCTCGGGAGCCTCGTGCTGCGCAGTCCATTTCGCCATGAGGACAAGTCTAGGCCGGTCGGCGGATGGTCTACGCGCGGAGATAGACGCCCCTTCGTTCATGTGTTCATACTGAAACGGTTTGGGCTTGGCCCGTTTTCGTCGTATGAAACCACCACTGAGGACCAGGACCCCCATGAGCACGTCGGCCCCCGTGGACCGCTACTTCAAGATCTCCGAGCGCGGCTCGACCATCGGCCGCGAGGTCCGCGGTGGTTTCGCCACCTTCTTCGCGATGGCCTACATCATCGTGCTGAACCCGATCATCCTGGGCAACGCGAAGGACATGTACGGGCACCAGCTCGACGGCGGCCAGCTCGTCACCGCCACCGTTCTGACCGCCGCCTTCACCACCCTCCTCATGGGCGTGATCGGCAACGTCCCGATCGCGCTCGCGGCCGGGCTCGGCGTCAACACCGTCGTCGCCCTCCAGCTCGCCCCCCGCATGAGCTGGCCCGACGCCATGGGCATGGTGGTCCTGGCGGGCTTCGTGGTGATGCTGCTGGTCGCCACCGGCCTGCGCGAGCGGGTCATGAACGCCGTCCCGCTCGGCCTGCGCAAGGGCATCGCGATCGGCATCGGCCTCTTCATCATGCTGATCGGCCTGGTCGACTCGGGCTTCGTCAGCCGCATCCCGGACCTCGCGCACACCACGGTCCCGATCCAGCTCGGCAGCGACGGTCACCTGCACGGCTGGCCCGTCCTGGTCTTCGTGGTCGGCGTCCTGCTGACGCTGACCCTGATCATCCGCAAGACCCCCGGCGCGATCCTGATCTCCATCGTGGCCATGACGGTCGCCGCCCTGGTGATCCAGCTGATCGCCGACCTCCCGGCCACGGCCTGGGGCCTGACGGTCCCGGAGTGGCCGGGCAACCCGGTGGCCGCGCCCGACTTCGGCCTCATCGGTCAGGTCAGCCTGTTCGGCGGCTTCGGCAAGGTCGGCATGCTGACCGGCGTCCTGTTCGTCTTCACCGTGCTGCTGTCCTGCTTCTTCGACGCGATGGGCACCATCCTCGGCGTCGGCGACGAGGCGAAGCTGACGAAGCCGGACGGCTCCTTCCCCGGCATCAACCGGGTCCTGTTCGTGGACGGCATGGCCGTCGCCGCGGGCGGCGCCTCCTCCTCCTCGGCCACCACCTGCTTCGTGGAGTCCACGGCCGGCGTCGGCGAGGGGGCCAGGACGGGCCTCGCGAACATCGTGACGGGCGGCCTCTTCGCCGTGTCGCTGTTCCTCACGCCGCTCGCCACGATGGTCCCCTCGCAGGCCGCCACCCCCGCCCTCATCGCGGTCGGCTTCCTGATCATGGCCGGCTCGGTCAGGGACATCGACTGGGACGACTTCACCATCGCCGTCCCGGCCTTCCTGGCCATGGTGATGATGCCGTTCACGTACTCGATCACCAACGGCATCGGCATCGGCTTCGTGGCCTTCTCCGTACTGCGACTGGCGACCGGCCGGGGCCGCGAGGTCCCGGTGGCCATGTACGTCGTGTCCGCGGTCTTCGTCTTCTACTACGCGATGCCCGCACTGGGCCTCACGTAGACCCCGTCAGAGGCCCTGCTGGCACCCGGAGCCGGTACCCGGGCTCAGGTGAGCCCGTAGAACTTCTCCGTTTCGTCGACGGCCGTCTTGAAGCGCTCGTCGAAATCGTCGCGAATGAGCGTCCGGACCACATAGTCCTGGACGCTCATTCCGCGTTTGGCGGCATGAGTCCGGAGCCTGTCGAGGAGCTCCCCGTCTATGCGCATGCTCAGCACATGTGTCCCCATGCCGAAAGGGTCGGGGCACAGGGCATGGACGCGTGTCGCTTTCCGGAGCCGACTCACCCGTACGAGTGACGCCAGATAAGTGGTGTTCCTTAGGCAGGGTAATGAGTTATTCTAAATACATGCATGACCTTTCCCAGGGTGACGACGCAGCCGCCGTGAACGACCTCCGCTCCGCCGTCATGCGGCTGGGCCGACGCCTCAAGCACCAGCGCGTCGACGAATCGCTGAGCCCGACCGAGATGTCGGTGCTCGGCACCCTCGCCCGCTGCGGCCATGCCACCCCCGGTGAGCTGGCCCGGCGCGAGCACGTGCAGCCGCCGTCCATGACGCGCATCGTCGCGTTGCTGGAAGCCAAGGGACTGGTCACGCTGGAACCGCACCCCGACGACCGCCGCCAGAAGGTGGTCCGCCAGACGGAGGAGGCCGAAGCGATGCTCGAAGAGAGCCGTCGCAAGCGCAACGCCTTCCTCGCCGGGCTCGCGGCCGAGCTGACCGAGGACGAATGGGCGAAGCTGCGCGAAGCGGCGCCCGTCCTGGACAAGCTCGCGCACCTGTAGGAACGACGCCAGGAGGCGAACCTTTTGAGTACGGGACCCGGAGCAGACTCCGCCCCCGGCCACACACCCACCACTACGCGCACGCCGGGCACCACCCCGAAGAACAAGAACTCGATGTTCAGCTCGCTGAAGATCCGGAACTACCGGCTCTTCGCCACGGGCCAGGTCGTCTCGAACACCGGCACCTGGATGCAGCGCATCGCCCAGGACTGGCTGGTGCTGTCACTGACCGGCTCCGCCTCCGCGGTCGGCATCACCATCGCGCTGCAGTTCCTGCCGATGCTGCTGTTCGGGCTCTACGGAGGCGTACTCGCCGACCGGCTCCCCAAGCGGCCGCTGCTGCTCTGCACCCAGGCGGCCATGGGCCTCACCGGCCTCGCGCTCGGTGTCCTCACCCTCGCCGGCCACGTCAACGTCTGGCACGTCTACCTCGCCGCCTTCCTCCTCGGCCTGGTCACCGTCGTGGACAACCCGGCCCGGCAGACCTTCGTCTCGGAGATGGTCGGCAAGGACCAGGTGGCCAACGCGGTCAGCCTGAACTCGGCCAACTTCCAGTCCGCGCGACTGGTCGGCCCCGCCATCGCGGGTGTCCTCATCACCGCCGTCGGCTCCGGCTGGGCCTTCCTCCTCAACGGCCTGTCCTTCGCGGCGCCGATCGCGGCCCTCATGCTGATGCGGACGCGCGAACTGCACCAGGTCGAGGTCCAGCCCCGCGCGAAGGGCCAGCTCCGGGAAGGCCTGCGGTACGTCGCCGGGCGGCCCGAGCTGATCTGGCCGATCGTGCTCGTCGGCTTCATCGGCACCTTCGGCTTCAACTTCCCGATCTGGCTGTCCGCCTTCGTCAGCAAGGTCTTCCACGGCGACGCGGGCACGTACGGGCTCTTCAACACCCTGATCGCGGCGGGCTCCCTGGCGGGCGCACTGCTGGCGGCCCGGCGCGGCCTCTCGCGCCTGCGGCTGCTGGTCGCGGCGGCGGTGCTCTTCTCCGTCCTCCTGGTGGTGACGGCCTTCGCACCGGGCTTCTGGCTGTTCGCGGCGCTGCTGGTGCCGCTCGGGGTCTTCGGCCTGACGGTGAACGTCACCGCCAACTCCAGCGTCCAGATGGCCACCGACCCCGAGATGCGGGGCCGGGTGATGGCCCTGTTCATGATGGTCTTCACCGGCGGCACCCCGATCGGGGCCCCGCTGGTCGGATGGGTCACGGACACGTACGGCGCGCGGATCGGCATGGCCGCGGGCGGACTGGTCTCCCTGGCCGCCGCCGTCGCGATCGGCCTCGTCCTGTGCCGCATCGGCAACCTCCGCCTCAGCGTGAACCGCCGCGGCGTGGCCTTCGTCCCCTCGGACCGCCCCCGCCAGCTGGCCACGGCGGCGTAGCGCCTCGCGGGGCCTCGAACGCCGCGGGGCCGGATTCTCCGGCCCCGCGGCGTTCCCGTGCAGGCCGGCGGCAGCCGGATCCAGCCCCTCCGGCGTGTGAGGAGCGGGGGTCCGGGGGTCGGCCTGCGGCAACGGCGCCGCACCGGGCACCCCCGCTAGGCTCGGCACCATGAGACTGTTCGCAGCCGTCATCCCGCCCGAGGCGGCCATCTCGGAACTGGCCGGGGCCGTCCGCGGCCTGCAGGACGACCGCCTGCGATGGACCGCGGAAGCGGGCTGGCACTTCACGCTCGCCTTCATGGGCGAGGTGCAGGAGGAACTGCTCCCCGAGCTCCACACCCGCCTCGCGCGCGCCGCGGCCCGGAGCACGCCCTTCCGGCTCCGGATCCACGGCTCCGGCCACTTCGGCCACCGCTCCCTGTGGGTCGGCGCCGCCGGGGACCTCGACGCCCTGCGCATGCTCGCCGAGCGCGCCGACGCCGCCGCCCGGCGCTCCGGAGTGCCCATGGACCAGCACCACCGCTACACCCCCCACCTCACCCTGGGCCGGCTCCGCGACGAGCGCCACGACGTCCGCCCCTACTGCACGGCCCTGGCCTCCTTCGAGGGCACCGCCTGGCAGGTCGGCGAGCTCAGCCTGGTCCGCAGCAATCTGCCCGACTCCGGAGTCCCCGGCGAGCAGCCCCGCTACGAGGTCGTCGGGTCCTGGGAACTGGGAGAGCCCGCCCCTCCGTACGAAGGGCGGGCCCGGTCGCGTTAGGCTCGACGGGTGGATCCCAAGACCAGAAACCGTGTCATGGCCGGTGTGCTCGTACTGATGTTCCTCGTGGTGGCGGTGGCCGCCGCGGTAGGCCAGTAGGCCCGGCGCCGCCTACCAGGCGAACGCCTCCGGAGCCGGCCCCGGCCCCGGGAAGACCTCGTCCAGCCCGGCCAGCACCTCCGGCGACAGCTCCAGCTCCACCGCCCGCAGCGCGGACGCGAGCTGCTCCGGCGTACGCGGACCGACGATCGGGCCCGTGACCCCGGGACGCGTCAGCAGCCAGGCCAGGGCGACCTCGCCGGGCTCCAGTCCGTGCTTGTCCAGCAGGTCCTCGTACGCCTGCACCTGCGCCCGTACGGAACTGTTCGCGAGCGCGTCCGCCGAGCGGCCGCTCGCCGTCCGCCCCGACTCCGACGCCTTGCGGATGGCTCCGCCCAGCAGCCCGCCGTGCAGCGGGGACCACGGGATGACGCCGAGCCCGTACGCCTCGGCCGCCGGGATGATCTCCAGCTCCGCCCGCCGCTCGGCGAGGTTGTAGAGGCACTGCTCGCTGACCAGGCCGAGCCGCCCCTGGCGCGCCGCGGCCTCGTTGGCCTGGGCGATCTTCCAGCCGGGGAAGTTCGAGGACCCGGCGTAGAGGATCTTGCCCTGCTGGATCAGGACCTCGACGGCCTGCCAGATCTCCTCGAAGGGCGTCAGCCGGTCGACGTGGTGGAACTGGTAGATGTCGATGTAGTCGGTGTTCAGGCGCTTGAGGCTGGCGTCGACGGCCCGCCGGATGTTCAGCGCCGACAGGCGGTCGTAGTTGGGCCACGGGTCGCCCTCGGCGGCCATGCTCCCGTAGACCTTGGTGGCGAGGACCGTCTTCTCGCGGCGGCCGCCGCCCTGGCCGAACCAGGTTCCGATGATCTCCTCGGTACGGCCCTTGTTCGGGCCCCACCCGTACACGTTGGCCGTGTCGAAATAGTTGATACCGGCGTCGAGGGCCGTGTCCATGAGGGCGTGGCTCTCCGGCTCGCCCGTCTGGGGGCCGAAGTTCATGGTGCCGAGGACAAGTCGGCTGACCTTGAGACCGGTGCGTCCGAGCTGCGTGTACTCCATGGGCCACTAGCCAACTGCCTGGAGTGCGCTCGAGGCAAGACCCGCCCGTGAAGGGCGTGTTACGTGTCCTGCCGGGGCCGGTACGGGCCGCCGATGCCCCAGGCCTGGTGGAGGACCGCCGCGAACTCCCCGGCCAGGCGGTGCTCGCCGGAGGCGTTGGGGTGCGTGCCGTCGTAGGTGTCGCGGTCCAGCTCGTACGCCTCCGGGCGCGCGGCCAGCAGGATCGGCGAGGCGGGGGTCGACAGGTCGGCGACCGCCTTGGCGAGCAGCTCGTTGAAGAGCTCGACCTGCTGCGCGAAGGGCGCGTCGTCCCGGGCCCGGACGTTGGGTATGACGGGCAGCAGGACCATCCGTATGCCGGGCCGGGCGGCGCGGGCCTCCGCGACGAACCGGCGGACGTTGGCGGCGGTTCCCTCGGCGGCGGTGTAGAAGCCCAGGTCGATCAGTCCGAGGGAGACCAGCAGGACGTCGGCTTGGCAGGAGCGGACGGCGGGCCCGATGAGCGGGGCCATGTGCTGCCAGCCCTCGCCCCAGCCGGCCAGGTGGCGGCGCGCCCCGGCGGGGAAGCCGGGGTCGGCGTAGGCGTCGCTGGTCGGCGCGTCCGCGAGGGCGTCGTACAGCCGGTCGCGGGGGCCGACGATCTCGTACGGGCCGCCGTAGGTGGTGTCGAGGTGCTGCCACATCCGGTAGCGCCAGGTGTAGTCGCCGGCGCATCCGACGGTCATGGAGTCCCCGACGAACATGAAACGCATCCGGACATCTTCGCGGATCACCGGGCCGCGGCCCCTGTGATGCCGGACACGCGGGGAGGGCTGGCAGGGTAGGGGGATGCGCCCGCACCTGCTGCACCTGACCGCCGCCGCCGCCGCTCTCGCCCTGCTGCCCTCGGCCGCCTCCGCGTCGGGTGCCGTCGCGTCCGGCTCCGCCGCTTCCGGGTTCACGATCACCGACCCCCGGATCAAGGAGTCGAGCGGGCTCGCGGCCAGCCGGATCCACCCGGGTGTCTACTGGACGCACAACGACAGCGACGACGGCCCGTACGTGTACGCCGTGGACTCCGCGACCGGCAAGACGGTCGCGCGGATCACCCTGACGGGCATCGGCACGCCGCGGGACATCGAGGGGATCTCGCTGGGCCCGGACGGGCGGCTGTACGTCGGTGACATCGGGGACAACCGGGGCGGCTCCTGGAACCACGTGTGGATCTACCGCTTCGCCGAGCCGAAGACGCTCCGGGACGCCACGCTCAAGGCCGAGCAGTTCACGGTGAAGTACGCCGACGGGCCGCGGAACGCGGAGGCGCTGATGGTGCACCCGGTGACGGGGCGGGTGTACATCGCGAGCAAGGACGAACGGGCCGGCGGGCTCTACGAGGGCCCGGAGACGCTGTCCGCCTCCGGTACGAACACCTTCCGGCGGATCGGGGACGTCCCGTGGGTCACGGACGGGGCGTTCTCCCCGGACGGGGGGCGGCTCGCACTGCGGGGCTACTTGTGGGCGAAGACCTACCCGTGGAAGGACGGCCGGCCGTCCGGGGACGGGGAGGCGGTGGCCGCGCCGTGGCAGGGGCAGGCGGAGTCCGTGACGTACACGGCGGACGGGACGACGCTGATGTTCGGGGCGGAGGGGGCCGACAGCCGGGTCGTCGCCGTCCCGGTGGCCTCCGCGGCGAAGCCCTCGCCGTCCTCGTCCGCCACCGGCGCTCCCGCTCCCTCCCCGGGGGCGCCCGCCACTCCCGAGGACGGGAGCTTCACGAAGGGCGCGTTCGTCCTGGTGGCGGCCATCACCCTGACCCTGGCCGCGAAGCGGCTCCTGCGCCGCCGCCCCAAGGCCTGACGCCCGCCGTCCTCGGACGGCTCCCGGTCCGGGCTATCCCCGGACGGGGTCCTCGTCGAGGCGGTAGTCCTCGGTGTCCGCGGTGTCCGCGCGCCCCGCGGGGGTGGCCGGGGGGCGGCGCAGGAAGGTCAGCCACAGGGCCGCCGCCATGCCGATGACCGCCGCGAGCGAGGCCAGGGCGTAGGCGAGGCTCACGCGGGTGGAGACCTCGCCGGGGAGCAGGGTCGCGCCGGTGAGGACCAGGGCGGCCGCGGCCCAGCCGAGCAGTTGCAGGCGGTGCTCGTGCAGGACCAGGAGGGCCTGGCCGAACACCATGGCGAGCATGTAGAGGAGCGTGCCGGCGGAGATCCGGAAGAACACGGCATGGCCGAGCTCCGCCTCGGCCTTGAAGAGCACCTCGACGAGCCACGGGCCGAACAGGGTGGCCGGGACGCCCCCGGCCACGCCGAGGGCGATGACGACCAGGGAGGTCCGCCCGAGCAGCCGGGAGAAGCCGGCGCGGTCGCCTGCGGCGGCCGCGGTGGACAGGCCGGAGAGCAGCGAGGCCTGGAGCGAGCCGAAGACGAAGAGCGGTACCCGGGCCAGCACGATCGCGTTCAGCAGACCCGCGACGAGCGCGCCGTCCCGGGGGGCGAGCAGCTTGGTGCTGACCACGGCGGCGTTGACGACGGCCTGGGACAGCAGGGTGGAGACGACGAGCGGGCCGAGCCCGCCGAGCAGCCGGGACCACCGGTCGAACGGCCCCTTGCCGAGCCCCCGGAGCGCGGGCGCCGAGGTGGCCAGGGCGGCGACGAGCGGGGCGACCGTGAGGATCAGGGCGAAGGCCAGCGGGGAGCGGACTCCGGCAAGGGCGAAGCCCACGGCGAGGCCGATGCGCAAGGCCCCGTCGATGCCCAGCTGCCGGCCGAACGGGCCGAACCGGCCGAGGCCCGCCAGGACCCCGCGGCTGATGTTGCCGAGGCCCATGGCGGCGAAGGCCAGGCCGAGCGCGCCGACCATCTCGGTGTGCCCGGAGAAGAACGCGTCGGCGAGGAGCGGGGTGGCCCAGGCCAGCCCGGCCGCGAGCAGGACGAGCATGCCGAGGGTGAGCCCGGCGATCTGGCGCAGGATGCCGGAGACCCCCGTGCCGGCGACGCGGTGCGCGGCGACGATCCGGGTGAGTTCCTGCTCCACGGGGAAGAAGAGGCCGATGCCCACCGACATGAGGACCGTCCAGAGCACCGAGAGGGCGGCCATGCCGTCGGTGTCGAGGCTGTGGCCCGCCGCCATCAGGTGGACGTACGAGGCCGCGCCCAGGACGACCGTGCCGCTGATCACCAGCAGGGTGCCGGGGGGCAGGGTGCCCGCGAACCTCGCCGGCGGCGGCCGCTTCACGGTCGCCGCCGCGTCGGGAGCGCTCACGGCTGCCGGGCGGCCTTCACCTTGAGCGGCTCCCACCAGGCGCGGTTCTGGCGGTACCAGTCGATCGTCGAGGCCAGGCCCTCGGCGAAGCCGACCTGCGGCGCGTAGCCGAGCTCCTCGCTGATCTTGGTGATGTCGAGGGAGTAGCGCAGGTCGTGGCCCTTGCGGTCCTCCACCGGCTCGACCCTGTCCCAGTCGGCTCCGGCGGCGTCCAGCAGGAGGCCGGTGAGCTCCTTGTTGGTGAGTTCGACGCCGCCGCCGATGTTGTAGACGTGGCCGGCGCGGCCCTTGTGCAGCGCCAGCTCGATGCCGCGGCAGTGGTCCGCGACGTGCAGCCAGTCGCGGATGTTGCCGCCGGTGCCGTAGAGCGGGACCTTCTTGCCGTCGATCAGGTTGGTGGTGAAGAGCGGGATGACCTTCTCGGGGAACTGGTAGGGCCCGTAGTTGTTGGAGCAGCGCGTCACCACGACGTCCATGCCGTGCGTGCGGTGGTAGGCCAGCACCAGCAGGTCGGATCCCGCCTTGGAGGAGGAGTACGGGGAGTTCGGCGCGAGCGGCCAGTCCTCGGTCCAGGAGCCCTCGCTGATCGAGCCGTACACCTCGTCGGTGGAGACGTGGACGAAGCGGCCGACACCGTGCTTGCGGGCGGCGTCCAACAGCACCTGCGTGCCCACGACGTTGGTCATCACGAAGGGGCCCGCACCGGCGATGGAACGGTCCACGTGGGACTCCGCGGCGAAGTGCACCACCGCGTCGTGGCCGGCCATGACCTGGTCGACGGCGTCGACGTCACAGATGTCACCGCGGACGAACGCGTAACCGGGGTGGCCCGCCACGGGCGCGAGGTTCTCCTCGACACCCGAGTAGGTCAGCTTGTCGAAGACCGTGAGGCGTGCGGCGGGGTCTGTCGAGAGGAGGGAGCGGACGAACTGCGAACCTATGAAACCGGCGCCACCGGTCACGAGAATGCGCATAGTGCGGTCACTCTACTGGCCCCGTCCGGCGCGGAACCCGCGCTCGGCGAACCGGTCCTGGCCCGCCGTGGGGACCCGCACCGACTGTTCACGAAGTGGTATCCCGCCGGCCCTCCGGCCGATGCGATCGAGTCCGGCATGCTGCCCGACCATGAAGAATTCCTGGCCCCCGTCGGTCACCGAGCGACGGCCACCGACACCTCCCGTCCGTCCCCTGCGAAGGCTCCGGTGCACCCTCCATGACCACTCTCGACATCATGCTGCCCTACTACGGTGACGTGGGCCTGATGCAGGCCGCGGTGCGGAGCGTGCTGGCCCAGACCGACCCGAACTGGCGGCTCACGGTGGTGGACGACGGCAAGGAGCCGTCCGTTCCCGGCTGGTTCGCGGAGCTCGGCGACCCTCGCGTCTCCTACCGGCGCAACGAGCGGAACCTCGGCGTCACCGGCAACTACCGCACGTGCCTGGGACTGGTCCGCGAAGAGCACTTCGTGCTGATGGGCACCGACGACATCATGCTGCCCGCGTACGTGGCCACCATCCGGGCCGCGCTCGCCAAGCACCCCGGCATCGGCATGATCCAGCCGGGCGTCGAGGTCGTCGACGGCGCGGGCAGGCCCACCGAGGGACTCGTCGACCAGTCCAAACGCCGCCTGTACAAGCCCGCGTTCAAGGGTGAGGTCCTGATGGGCGGCGAGGCGCTCGCCACGAGCCTGCTGCGCGGGAACTGGCTGTTCTTCCCCTCCATCTGCTGGCGCACCGAGGCCGTCCGCACGGCCGGCTTCCGGGACGGCCTGGAGGTCACCCAGGACCTCGCCCTGGTCATCGACGTGCTCCAGGCCGGTGAGCAGATGCTCCTGTCGGACACCCTGTGCTTCCAGTACCGCCGGCACGCCGTCAGCATCTCCTCCCGGCAGGCCTTCACCGGCGTCCGCTTCGAAGAAGCGAGCCGCTTCTTCATGGACGTCGCGGACCGGCTGGAGCGCACGGGCTGGACGAAGGCCGCCAAGGCCTCCCGGCTTCACCTGTCCTCCCGGATCCACGCCCTGACGATGCTCCCCGGCGCGCTGAGGAACAAGCAGAGCGGGGGCGCCCGCACCCTGCTGCGGCACGTCACCGGCGCCGATCACCGCTGACGGCACACCCCCGACAGCCGCCCCCTCTCCCGACCCGTCCGGAGCCCACGCCCATGTCGCTCACCAGCCAGCCCCTGCCCCGTGTCGCCGTCCTCGGAGCCACCGGCTTCATCGGCCGGGCCCTGTGCGCCACGCTCGACCAACGCGGCCACGGCCTGCTCGCCATCGCCCGCAGGCAGCCGGCCGTCACGCTGCCGGGCGCGTTCGTGCCCTTCGACCTCACCCTCGACCCGCCGGCCGAGCTGGCCGTGTTCCTCGACGCACACCGGATCGACGTCATCGTCAACGCGGCCGGCGGCGACTGGGGCCTGACCGACGAACAGATGGTCCCGGCCAACCTCGGCATGGTCGAGCGCCTGCTGGAGACGCTCACGGGCATGGCGGAGCCGCCGCGGCTGGTGCACATCGGATCGGTGCACGAGTACGGCCTCTTCCCGGTCGGCACGACCTACACCGAG
Source organism: Streptomyces sp. NPDC006450 (assembly GCF_040612195.1). Lineage (NCBI taxonomy): Bacteria > Bacillati > Actinomycetota > Actinomycetes > Kitasatosporales > Streptomycetaceae > Streptomyces > Streptomyces sp. NPDC006450. Next base: position 52,568 of record NZ_JBEXPT010000014.1, read on the forward strand.
GACTCCCCCGCACGCCCCTCGACGGTCTACGGACAGCTCAAGCTCCGGGCCACCGAGCTGATCACCGAAGCCGTCCGCGACCGCGGCCTGGACGCCCTCGTGCTGCGCCTGGGCAACGTCGTCGGAGCGGGCCAGCCCGTCCACAGCCTCCTCGGCGTCATGGCGGGCAAACTGGCCGAAGGCCGGGCGGCCGGCGGCGCGGAGCTGTCGCTGATGCCCCTCACCGCCCGGCGCGAGTTCCTCCACCTCCTGGACGCCGTGGAGGCCGTGGCCGCCGCCCTCGCCCCGGCGCGCACCTGCCCTCCGGTCCTCAACCTCGGGTTCGGCCGGGCCACGTCCGCCCGCGAGATGGTCGAGCTCCTGATCGAGGAGAGCCGCGTACCGACGCGGATCGTGGAGGTGCCCGCCCCGGCCGGAAGCGGCCCGGAGACCGAGTGGCAGCAGCTCGACATCACCGCCACCGAGCGGGCGTTGGGCTGGAAACCGGGCCGCGGCCTGCGCGACGCCGTCGCCGAACTGTGGGCCGCCGTGTGCCCGGTCGGCGTCTGAGCGGGACCGCCGGTCCCCGGGCCGGGACGTCCCCGTAGGCACGCCGCCGAGCACCCGGCGCGCACCTCCTCCAAGGAAGTCTGACTCCCCCATGTCTCGCAGCGCACCCGTCCTGCCCGGCCGGCGCGGAACCCTCGGCGAGCTGTACTCGCCGCGGGCCAACAGCTTCGGCGTACTGCGCCTGGTCCTCGCCTCGTCGGTCGTGCTCTCCCACGTGTGGCCGATCGGGTGGGGGCCCCTGGACCCGCTGTGGACGTACAGCGGTGCACAGACCGACGTCGGCAAGATGGCCGTCGTCGGCTTCTTCGTCCTGTCGGGATTCATGATCACGGGAAGTGGCGCCCGCGGCACCTGCGGCCGCTACGCCTGGCACCGCGCCCTGCGCATCCTGCCCGGTCTGTGGGGATCGCTCCTCGTCTCCGCGCTGGTCGTCCTCCCGCTGCTGTACGCGCACCTGCACGGCACGACGGACGGGTACTGGAACCACCGCGAGGGACCGGTCAGTTACCTCCAGGGCACGTGGAACACCTCGGTCAGCACCCACTGGGACATCTCCGGTGTGCTGAGCGAGGGAAAGGCCCGCGGAACCAACTTCGACCCCGGCGTCAACGGCGCCCTGTGGTCGCTCAAGTACGAGGTCTTCTGCTACGTGATGGTCGGCCTGCTGGCCGCCTCCGGTGCGCTCCGGCGGGCCCGCAGGCTCGTCCCGCTGACGGCGGCCGTCCTCGGCCTCCTGATCCTGCGGGACTGGGTCACCGCCCCCTCGCCGCGCGGCATCCCCGGTGACATGAGGGCCGCGGTGCAGGTGCCGCTGCTGGGCTCCATGTCGGTGCACTTCCTCATCCACCTGTGCTTCGTGTTCCTGATCGGCGCCACGTTCCAGCTGTACCGCGACCGGGTGCCGGTCCACGACGGGCTGGCGCTGATCTGCGCTGCGGTGCTCGGCGGCACGCTGGTCTGCGGCGGGGTCTTCGTCCTCGGCTACCCCGCGTTCGCGTACCTGCTGCTGTGGCTGGCGATCCGGCTGCCGCGGCCGTTCCGCAGGATCGGGCGCGAGCGGGACTACTCGTACGGGATCTACATCTACGGCTTCACGGTGGAGCAGGCGCTGGCCCTGCTGGGCTACGCCAGGTACGGCAAGCCCGTCTTCCTGCTGCTGGCCATGGCCGGCACGCTGCTGCTGGCGGCGCTGTCGTGGCACCTGGTCGAGTCGCAGGCCATGAAGCTGAAGAACTGGACGCCGCGGTTCGTCCGCGGACCGGGGCGGCGCGGGAGCACCGCGGTGCGGCCACGGCCGGAGCCCCGTCCCGCCGTCGGCGAACCGGAGCCCGCCCCGACGGCCACCACCGGCTGACGCGGTGGGAGGACCGGCGTGGTCGGCGGCCGGACCCGAGCGGGCCCGCCGCCGCCCTCTACGGTCAGGAGTGGCCGAGGTCCGGGGCCAGGGGGTCCGTGATGAGGACCGAGCCGGAGTCGGGGGCCGGGCGCAGCTGGAACTCGTCCGAGCCCACGGAGTCCAGGACGGGCGGCGCCGGTCGCGGCGGCTTCGGCATGACCGCGGCCTCCGAGTGGCCGCCACAGCCGTAGGACAGGGAGACCAGCCGGCCGTCCGCCGGTCCGAACTCGTTCGCGCAGATGCCGAAGGCCTGGCCCAGGGACCCGCCGATGGCGACGAGGAAGCCACAGGAGACGCACGAGGCCGGGGCCGCCTGCGCCATCGGGGTCTTCGCGCCGAAGGACTCGTCCCAGCGGTCGGCCGCACTGTGCAGTCCGTAGCGCGAGAGCACCCGCGCCCTGCGCATGCCCAGTTCCTCCGCCACCGAGGTGATGGAGCCGCGCACGGGCACCACCGCGCGGTCGGTGACGTCGGCGTCCTCCGCCTCGACCAGCTCGGCCATCTCGGTGGACACCACCGAGTTCGGCGGCGGGGCGTCCTCGCCCGACCAGCCGGCTTCCAGCCGCAGGTCCTCGGCGTCCGTGGGGAGCAGGTCCCCCGGGCCCATGTCGCCCGGCCGCAGCCGCTCGCTCCACGGCACCCACTCGGGTGCCAGCAGGGCGTCGTCGCCCGGCAGCAGCACCGTTTCGTCGAGGGTGACGTTCTTCGCACGGGCCGCACGCGTCACCGTCACGGCCCAGCGCCAGCCGCGGTAACCGGGGTCCTTGCACTCGAAGAAGTGCGTGACGACCCGGTCACCCTCCGCGACGGCGGCGGTGTGCTCGCCCACCACTCCGGGGTGGGCGGCCTCTTCGGCCGCCGCTCGGGCGAGGGCTACCGCCTCGACGCACAGGCGGTCGGGGGTACGGCTTCGCGTCGTCGCAGCACTCACAGGTCTCGTTCTCTCCTACGCCGTCTCACGAGTGCGCCGTCCGTACTTGTCGTCCACAACGACCCGTCGGCTGTCCCTACGTAGCGCGGGCGGAGCGGACCAGGGGGCCGCGTCGACGTCCGCGCCCGATCGGGTTCCAGGGCGCACCTACCTGCGATCCATTCTGCGGGATCGCGAAGAGGCGCGCGGCCAGGAGCAGCCGCCGGTGGCGCGCTACGCACGCTACCTCCTCCGGAGCCTTCGGCCCACATGCAAGGTCCGATTCGCGGACACCCGCGGCCGGCCCGACGCCCGGCCGGGTCCCCGCGACGCGCCGGGAAGGGTCCCGGGGGGCCGAGTGGGGCACTATGGCCACGTGGCACCCGTACGGTCGTCCGATGACGGCTCGGGACCGGCCAGGCGGGCCGGCCGGGCCGTCGGGCGTGCCCTGCACCTGCCGTTCACCGGTACGGCGCGCGGGATCCGGCGGGCCACCCACGCCCACGGGGCGGGTGAATCGGGCCTCGGCAAACTGATCGAGCTGCACGCGATCAACGGCGCCGGTGATGTGATGATCACAGTCGCGCTCGCCTCCACCGTCTTCTTCTCCGTCCCCACGGACGAGGCACGCGGCCGGGTGGCCCTGTACCTCGCCATCACGATGGCCCCCTTCACCCTGCTGGCCCCGGTGATCGGCCCGCTGCTGGACCGGCTGCCGCACGGGCGGCGGGCCGCGATGGCCGGCGCGATGCTCACCCGGGCCCTGCTGGCCGTGATGATGTCGGGGGCGGTCGCCACGGGCGGGCTGGAGCTGTACCCGGCCGCCCTCGGGGTGCTCGTCGCCTCCAAGGCCTACGGGGTGGTGCGCAGCGCCGTGGTCCCCCGACTCCTCCCACCGGGGTTCTCCCTGGTCAAGGCGAACTCCCGGGTGACCCTGGCCGGCCTGCTCGCCACCGGCGCCGCCGCACCCGTGGGCGCCGCCCTGCACACGATCGGTCCACCGTGGCCGCTCTACGGGGCGTGCGCGATCTTCATCTGGGGGACCTTCGCGGCGTTCACGCTGCCGCACAAGGTGGACGAGGCGAAGGGCGAACGCCGGGCCCGGCTCTCCACCCACGAGGCGCACTCGAAGCGGCCCGGGCTGCGGACGGTCAGCCGGCCGGTGCTGTGCGGACTGCTGGCGAACGCCTCGATGCGCGGGCTGTCCGGGTTCCTGATCTTCTTCCTGGCGTTCCTGCTGCGCGAGCACCCGCTCGCCGGGCAGAGCGCGGCGGTGTCCCTGGGCATCGTGGGCGTCTCGGCGGGCGTCGGCAACGCCTGCGGGACCGCCGTCGGGGCCTGGCTCCGGGCCCGGGCTCCCGAGGCGATCATCGCCGCCGTCCTGTCCCTGACCCTCGCGGTGGCCGTCCTCGCGGCGGTCTTCTTCAGCGGGGTGTTCATGGCCGTCCTGGGCGCGACGGCCGGCTTCTGCCAGGCCCTCGCGAAGCTCTCGCTGGACGCGATGATCCAGCGCGACGTGCCCGAGGCCGTCCGCACGTCGGCCTTCGCCCGCTCCGAGACCCTGCTCCAGGTGGCCTGGGTGCTGGGCGGCGCGATCGGCATCGCCCTCCCCCTCAACGGCGTCCTCGGCATGTGCGTCGCCGCGGCGATGGTGGCCATGGGCACGACGATGGCGCTGCGCGGCTTCCTCACGTCCCCGCGCCACCAGCACTCCACGTCCTCGCGGCCCCGGGTGGCGTAGCGGGGGCCGCTGCGCGGGGCCCCTGCGGGCGCTGCCCGCACGGAAGGGGGACGGGCACCAGCCGAATCCGCCCCGCCGGCGTGTGAGGCGCGGGGCCCGGGCGGAGCCCCGGGAGGCCCGGCACGGCCGGGGCCGCCTGCGCCACGGCGCCGCACCGCAGGACCCCGTGCAGCAAGGCACGCCACCCGCCCGATAGCCTTCGGCTCATGACCGCACCGCTTTTCTCGGGTAGGGCCCGCCGCAGCGTCGCGGCCCTCGGAGCCGTTTCCGCCGGCCTCCTCCTCCTCTCCGCCTGTGACAAGCCGACGCCGCTGGCGACCGTGACGGTCGGCACCTCGTCGGTGTCCACCGAAGCCGCCTGCAGCCACGGCAAGGAACTCACGGCCGAGAAGGTCCAGGAGTGCTTCGGCGACCTGAAGCACGCCAAGAACATCGACTACGGCCGCGGCGACACGCTGCGCCTGGGTGTCGAGCCGGACGTCGTCGAGGACGGCAAGAAGTGGCAGGCGGTCCTCGACGGGCAGCCGATCACCGAGCCCTCCTCCAACACCTACCGCAGCTTCCCCGGCGCCGACCTGTTCGCCACCGGCGGCCAGGGCGAGGCCCCGGCCTCCAAGAAGCTGAACATCGTCCAGGTCTCCGAGGACGGCAAGCCCCTCGCCGTCTGGGCCTTCAACGTCAAGCTCAAGTAGTCACGCACCCACCATGCGCGCGCTCATCGTGACCGCGGTGACGGCGGAGGCCGACTCCGTCGTCCGAGGCCTGTCCGGTCCGGTCCCTCATCCGGACCACACCCCCGGCCCGGACCGTGTCACCGTCCACGCCCCCGAGCCGCGCACCCTCCCCGGCGGTTACCTCATCCACCGCCGGGGAGCCTTCGACGTGCTGGTCGCCGGAGTCGGCCCGGCCGCCGCGGCCGCCGGTACCGCGACCGCCGTGGCGCTCGCGGAAGCCCCCGGCTACGGCCTCGTCGTCTCCGCCGGCATCGGCGGCGGGTTCGCGCCCGCCGCCCCGATCGGCTCCCTCGTGGTCGCCGACGCGATCGTCGCCGCCGACCTGGGCGCCGAGACCCCGGAGGGATTCCTGACCGTCACGGAACTCGGCTTCGGCCGCAGCGTGCACCTGCCTCCCGCAGAGCTCGCCGCGCGCGCCGCCGAGGCGACCGGGGCGCTGCTCGCGCCCGTCCTGACCGTCTCCACCGTCACCGGCACCGCCGCCCGTACGACCGCCGTCGCCGCCCGGCACCCGCTCGCCGGAGCCGAGGCCATGGAGGGCTTCGGGGTCGCCGAGGCCGCCGCCGCCCACGGGCTGCCCGTGCTGGAGGTCCGTGCCGTCTCCAACGCCGTGGGCCCCCGGGACCGCGACGCCTGGCGGATCGGCGAGGCGCTGACGGCGCTGGCCGACGGCTTCCGGGCACTGGGACCCGTACTCGCTTCCTGGGGAGGACCTTCATGAACGCCGCAGCCGGCACCCGCGTCGCACCGCCCGTGCGGATCGCGTACTCGCCCTGCCCGAACGACACCTTCGTCTTCGACGCCTGGGCCCACGGCCGGATCCCCGGCGCGCCCGCCCTCGCCGTCACCTTCGCGGACATCGACCTCACCAACGGCATGGCCGAGCGCGGCGAGCTGGACGTGCTGAAGGTGTCCTACGCCGTCCTGCCGTGGGTCCTCCAGGAGTACGCGCTCCTGCCCTGCGGCGGCGCGCTGGGCCGCGGATGCGGACCGCTCGTGCTGACCCGGGAGCCGGGCCTGGACCTGACCGGCAGGACGGTCGCGGTCCCGAGCGAACGCTCCACCGCCTACCTGCTGTTCCGGCTGTGGGCGGCCGACCTGCTGCCCGAAGGGGTCGGCAAGGTCGTCGTGCTGCCGTTCCACGAGATCATGCCCGCCGTGCGCGACGGCCGCGTGGACGCGGGACTGGTCATCCACGAGGCCCGGTTCACCTACCGGGACTACGGACTGCACTGCCTGGCCGACATGGGCGAGCACTGGGAGTCCACGACCGGCCTGCCGATCCCGCTCGGCGCCATCATCGCCAAGCGTTCCCTGGGCACGGACGCGCTGCACGCGCTCGCCGAGGCGGCCCGCGCTTCCGTCCGGATGGCCTGGGAGGACCCGGAGGCGTCCCGGCCCTACGTACGGGCGCACGCGCAGGAACTGGACCCGGCCGTCGCCGACCAGCACATCGGGCTGTACGTCAACGAGTTCACGGCCGACCTCGGCGAAGACGGCTACGCGGCCGTGCGCGGGCTGCTGACCCGGGCGGCCGCGGAGGGTCTGGTTCCGGCCATCGCGGCCGGCGCGCTGGACTTCCCCTAGGACAGAGGCGTGCCCCGCGGCCCTGGTGGGCGGCGGGGCACGGTCGTCCGTACCGCTCAGACGTCCAACTGGTCGGCCACCGCGCGCAGCATGCCGGCGATCTTCGCGCCCTGCGCCTTCTCGGGGTAACGGCCCCGCTCCAGCTGCTGCGTGACGTTCTCCAGCAGGGTCGTGAGGTCCTGCACGATGGACGCGAGCTCGTCCGGCTTGCGCCGCTGCGCGGCCGCGACGGAGGGTGCCGGATCCAGGACGATCACCGAAAGCGCCTGGTCACCGCGCTGCCCTGCGACCACACCGAACTCGACGCGCTGGCCGGGCTTGAGCGCGTCCAGCCCGTCGGGGAGCACCGACGAGTGGACGAAGACGTCGCCGCCGTCGTCGCGGGAGAGGAAGCCGAAGCCCTTCTCACTGTTGAACCACTTGACCTTGCCGGTAGGCACGTCCGTCCTCTGTCCTTGCGTTCGTCGGGTGGGAAGCGGGCCGCAGACCCGCACCTCTCAGGCTAGTTGCCCCTCTCCAGGTGACAAGACGTTTCCCGGGCCTTCGCGGCTGACCGCTCCGGCCAGGGAACTACCCTGGTCGGGTGACCGTTACTCCTCAGCCCGAGACCCCTCAGCCCGAGCAGGGCGCCGACGACGCCCGCCCCGGCGACTCGCTCGTCAAGGCCGGCGGCATCGTCTTCATCGTCGGCGCCGTGGCCACGCTCGCCACGATGGCCCCGCTCTTCCTCGACGTGGACCCGTTCCCGTCGTACGCGTGGGCCGTGTGCATGCTCATGGGCGTCGGCTTCGCCATCTCCGCGGCGGGCGTCCTGCGCTCGGCCGCCGCACAGCGCACGGCGGCCCGCGCCTCGCAGGCGTAGGGCCGGTACGGGAGGGGCGCGCGGTTACGCGCTGCGGGTGCGCTCGTACTCCGCGAGCCAGGCCGGCAGCTCCGTGAGGTCCGTCAGGACCACGTCCGCGCCCGCCGCCCGCAGCTCCGACTCCGGGCACGGGCCGGTGGGCACCGTCACCGACACCGCGCCGGCCGTGCGGGCGCCGCGGACGTCGCCGACGTGGTCGCCGACGTAGACCTGGGCCTCGTACTCGCGCAGGGCGACCGCCTTGGCCTCCGCCCAGAGCCAGCCGATGACCGCGTCGGGCTCGATGCCCAGGTGGTCCAGGTGCAGGCGGGCGTTGGGTTCGTGCTTGGCGGTGACGACGATCGCGCGGCCGCCGAGGGCCCGTACCGCTTCGACCGCCTCGCGGGCACCGGGCATCGCCGGGGACGGCACGATGGCGTGTGTGGGATAGATCTCCCGGTAGCGGTCGGCCACGGCGGGGATCTCCGCCTCCGGGAACCAGTACGCGAGCTCCTGGTCCAGCGGCGGACCGAGGCGGGAAATGGTCTGCTCGGTGTCGATGAACGTACCCGTCTCGGCCGAAAGCGCCTCGAAGGCCGCCTTGATGCCCGGCCGGGAGTCGATGAGGGTCATGTCGAGGTCGAATCCGACGGTCAGCTGCGTCTCGGGGCTCATGTCCCCATTGTGCCGAGCAGGGCACTGCGGACGGGAACGTGGACCGAGCCCCGCCTTACCGGACGGTGAAATGTGCTGACATGTCAGCCCCCGCTCCCGCGGTCCCCGAGGCTCCCCCGCAGGCGTCAGCGGCGGCGGGAGCGCCAGAGAAGATAGACCGCCGAGGAGACCGCCGCGGCTCGCGCCAGCCAGGGCAGCAGGTCCTGGAAGCTGCCGCTCAGGGCCTCGTCCGTCAGGGGAGCGCCCCAGCGCCCGTTCAGGCGGCCCCACAGCCACACCACCGCCCCCGCGAAGACCACCCCGGGCAGCCCGAGGACCACCCACTTGCGCTCCGCGGGCCCCAGCACGCGCGAGGCGTACGCGAGCAGCCAGCCCGCGGCCAACAGCAGCCAGTAGCCGGTGACGGCCCCCGCGAGCAGGGCCACCGCCGCGAGCATCAGGAAGGCGTGCGGCTTCTGCCTCGGCGCAACCACCGGCGCGGCGGTGGCGGCCGCGGCCTCCGCCTTCGCCCGGCGCCGCCGCTCGCGCAGGAAGCCCATGAGCGTGGGCCGCCCACCCGGCGCCCCGGCGGGACCCCCCGCCTGCGAGCCCGGGCCCGGGCCCGCGCCCGAGCCCCCGTCAGGGTCCGTGCCCGACTCCGGCCCCGGCCCCCGCCCCGGCCCCTTCAGAAGTTCCGGGATCTCGATCCCGCCCGCGAAGCCCTCGACCGTCGACCCCGGCCCGACCGTCCACCAGTCGGGCTCCATCTTCTCGCCCGCGCCCAGCTCGTCGAGCCCCGCGAGGTGCGGCGGCGCGGCCCCCCGCTGCACCGGCACCGCAGGAGGAGAGGGAGCCGCAGGAGCGGAGGAGCCATCGGCGTCCGCCGCCGCGCCCGCCGCCGACACGGTGTCCAGGACTTCCTCCGGCGTGCCGATCCTCTCCAGGATGCGCCGTACCGCCGCCGGTGTCTCCGGTTCGTACTTGGCCCGCCGCCGGTCGATCTCGTCCCGCAGCCCCGCCACCAGCCGCATCCGGTCCCCCGACGCGAGGTGCCTGCGCTGCGCCAAGTCCCCGACCCGGCTCAGATATTCGTAGACCAGATGGTCGCTCTCGATCCCCACGCCCCGGCTCCTCCCGTGCCACCTGAAGCGAAGGTAGCGCGTGCGCCCGTGGAGCGGCCGGGGGCGCAGCGGATACCGTTGACCGGATGGGGACCGGCCGACTGACCGGCCGACGCGACCAGGAGGCGACGACCGTGCCTGACCCGAGCACCGCGGGAAGCGCTCCGCGCTCCCTCGCCGAAGCACTGCGCGCCCGCGACGACGACGGGCTCGGCGCCCTGCTGCGCGCCCGCCCGGACCTGCTGAGCCCGGTCCCCGGGGACGTGACGCAGCTCGCCACGCGGGCCGGGACGCGGGCTTCGGTGGTGCGTGCGCTGGACCGCCTGGACCGGTTCGCCCTGCAGACCGCCGAGGCCCTCGCGGTGGGTCCGGAGCCCTGCCCGTACGCGGTACTGGAGTCCCTGCTCAGCGGCGACACCGGGACCACCTCCGGCGCGGACAACGGGGCCCGCGCCGAACTCCCCCGGGCGCTGGCGACCCTGCGCGAGCAGGCCCTCGTCTGGGGCGACGACGAGCGGCTGCGCCTGGTGCGCACCGCCCGCGAGCTCCTCGCGCCCTCCGCCACCCGCCCCTCCCCCACCGGCCTCGGCCCGACCGTCGCCGAGGCCACCGCCGGCATGTCGCCGACCCGGATCCAGGAGATCGTGGCGGCCGTCGGGCTGCCCCCGACGCACGACCCGGTGTCGGCGGTGACCGCGCTGACGGCCCTGTTCACCGACCCGGAGCGGATGTCGGCGCTGCTCGACGAGGCTCCGGCGGAGGCCCACCAGGTGCTGGGCCGGCTCGTATGGGGCCCGCCGTACGGGGAAGTGACGCCCCATCCGACGCCTCCGGTGCGCTGGCTGCGCGACCGGGGCCTGCTGCTGCCGGCCTCGGCGCGCACGGTGCTGCTGCCGCGCGAGGTGGCGCTGTACCTGCGCGGCGGGCTCGCGCACCGGGTGACGGAGCCGCTGGCCCCGGCCGTTCCCGCACACCGCGAGCACCGTCCACAGCTTGTGGACGCGAACGCGGCGGGCCAGGCACTGGCCGCGCTGTCGACGGTCGAGGAGCTGGTGAAGTCCTGGGAGCACGCCGGTCCGGCCGTGCTCCGGGCGGGCGGGCTCTCCGTACGCGACCTGAAGCGGGCCGCGGCCACGCTGGACACCGACGAGCCGTCGGCGGCGTTCTGGATCGAGCTGTCCTACGCGGCAGGCCTGCTGGCCAGCGACGGCGAGGCCGACGAGCGGTACGCACCGACCCCCGCCTTCGACGTGTGGCTCGAACTGCCTCCCGCCGAGCGCTGGTCGGCGCTGGCGGCGGCCTGGCTGACCGCCACCCGGACCCCGGGCCTGGTCGGCGAACAGGACGCGAAGGGCCGCACCCTGTCGGCGCTGGGCGCAGAACTGGACCGCTCCGGGGCGCCCGAGGTCCGGCGCCGCGTCCTCGGCCTGCTCGCCGACCTCCCCGAGGGCGGCTCCCCGGACCCGGCCGTGCTTCTCGCCCGCCTCGCGTGGGAGCGGCCGGTCCGCGGTACGAGCGAACTGCGCGCCCGCCTCGCCCGCTGGACGCTGACCGAGGCGGAGGTCCTCGGGGTCACCGGCCGGGGCGCGCTCTCCGCGCCCGGCCGGGCCCTGCTGGAGGGCCGCGACCCGGCGCCGCTGCTCGCGCCGCTGCTGCCCGAGCCCGTGGACCACGTACTGCTCCAGGCCGACCTGACGGCGGTGGCCCCGGGGCCGCTGCGGCGGGCGCTCGCCGAGGTGCTGGCCGTGCTCGCGGAGGTGGAGTCCAAGGGCGGGGCCACCGTGTACCGCTTCACGCCCGGGTCGGTACGCCGCGCCCTGGACGCCGGCCACACCGCCGTCGACCTGCAGTCCTTCCTCACCGAGCACAGCCGGACCCCGGTGCCGCAGCCGCTGTCGTACCTCATCGACGACGTGGCCCGGCGGCACGGGCACCTCCGGGTCGGCGCGGCCTCCTCGTACGTACGCTGCGACGACGACGGCATGCTGAACGAGATCCTCGCCGACAAGCGGTCCGCGGGCCTCGGGCTGCGCCGCCTCGCCCCGACCGTACTGGCCGCGCAGGCCGAACCGGCCGCGCTGCTCGACGGGTTGCGGGCCATGGGGTACGCCCCGGCCGCGGAGTCCCGTACGGGAGACGTCCTGGTCTCCCGTGCCGACGCCCACCGCACCCCGGCCCGCGCCCTGCCCGTACCGGTCCCCGACGGGCCGCCGGTCCCGGACACGACGCTGCTGGGGGCGGCCGTACGGGCGATCCGGGCGGGCGACCTGGCCGCGACCGCGGTCCGCAAGGAGCCGGCGGGGACCTCCGGCTCCGGGACGGGCGGCTCCGGCGCCCCGGGCGAACTCCCGCGCACGAGCGCGGCGGAGACCCTGGCGACCGTGCAGGCGGCCGCGCTCACCGGGTCGGCGGTGTGGATCGGCTACGTCAACGCCGACGGCGCGGCGAGCCAGCGCGTCATCGCCCCGGTACGGGTGGAGGGCGGATTCGTCACGGGCTACGACCACACGGCGGACGAGGTACGGACCTTCGCGCTGCACCGGATCACAGGCGTCGCGGAACTGGCGGAGGACCAGGTGTAGTCGGGGGGAAGGGACGCGGGCGCCGGGACCGGGGCGGCCGGGGTCCACGGACCGGGGGGCGCGGGGGCCGGGGGCCGGGGCGGGGTCCACGGACCGGGGGGCGCGGAGCCGGGAGAAAACCTCTGGCCCCGTGCGGGCCCGGGCCCGCACCCTGGGGCCATGTCCGACGCAACCACCGTCCAGGTCCCCCGCCATCAGATCCGCGCCTCGCACACCGCCGACACCCTCACCGTGTACCAGGCGTACCACCCCCGGATCGGGGTGCCGGCCGCCCGCGACGGCCGTTTCCCGCCCGAGTGGAAGCGCGAGCGGATGACCTGGGTCAAGCCGTCGTTCCTGTGGATGATGTACCGCTGCGGCTACGCCACCAAGACCGACCAGGAGACGGTCCTGGCCGTCGAGATCACCCGCGCCGGCTTCGACCGGGCCCTGGCCGACGCCTGCCTGTCCCACTACGTGCCCGAGGTGCACGCCGACCACGCGGCGTGGAAGCAGGCGCTGCGCACCGCCCCCGCCCGCGTCCAGTGGGACCCGGAGCGGGACCTGCACCTGAACCCGCTGCCGTACCGCTCGCTCCAACTGGGCCTGTCCGGGACGGCGTCACGTGCCTACGCCGACGAGTGGACGGTCTCCATCCGCGATGTGACCCCGCTGGCCCGGGAGGTCCACGGCCTGCTCCGTTCCGGCGACCCGGAGGCCGCGCGGGCCCTGCTCCCGGTGGAGACGCCCTATCCGGCGGGGCCGCTGGAGCACGTGGGCGCCTAGCTGGGAAAACAGGCTGCGGGGGCTTTTTTACTGTTGCGCGCCGGTGACATTCCGGCGACGGATTGGGGATGCGATCTGTGTGAGGATCAGCTCATCGCAGGAGCGACCGGGGGGAAGCAACCGGACCGCCGGCGAGAACCAGGCACAGACGGACCGGCCTTCAGCAGCCGGCCACCTCGCTCGGCCTCTCTTTCTCCGTCCTACCTCTGCTCTGCCTCTCGGCCTCTCGGCCGCCACTGCCATGTCTTCTTCATGATTCTGGGGGGAATCCACCATGTCCGCTCGCTCCGCCGCCTTCCGCTCCGCCACCCTTCGCACCGGCTCGGCCGCCGTCGTCGCCGCCGCCGTGGCGGGCACCTTCCTGATGCCGCTGTCGGCCTCCGCCGACGAGGGCAACCCCAAGGCGCTGAAGACCACGATGAGCGCGCCGGTCCCGAGCGGACCGCTGACCCGCGGCGGTGCGACGTCCACCTTCGACCTGACGGTGACCAACACGACGGCCAAGTCCTCCTCCTACCACCCGTGGATGCTCCTCGACCCCACCGGCGCCAGCCCGCTCCAGCAGGCCGACGTGGTCTACAAGGTCGAGCCGGTGAGCGCCCCGGCGACCTCCTTCTCGATCGGGCAGCAGGACAGCGGATGGCAGGGCATGTTCTACCCGGCGGACACCAACTCCTCGGAGGGCTTCGAGGTCCCGGCCGGCGGCAAGCTGGTCTGGAAGGTCACCATCGGCCTCGGCACGAGCTACCCGACCGTCAACGGCGACTTCACCCTGCGGGCGGCGAGCATCCAGAACGAGATCGCGGACGGGGGCATGGGCTCCCTCACCTTCAAGGCGAGCCCGGCGGGCAAGCCCGGTGCCCTGGAGACCTCGTTCGGCAAGGCGACCCCCTGCGCGGACGGCGAGTCCCCCGACTGCCGGGAGATGGACCTGCGCTACCGGGTCACCGGTGACGGCGCGTTCTCCTCCGGGCTCGGCACCTGGATCGAGGTGGCCATGGACGATCTGGCCGCAGCCGACCTCCGGGCGCGCGTCAAGGTCGACGGCACCTGGAAGGAGCTGAAGGGCGAGACCGGCAACTTCAACCTGCCGGTCATCGCCAAGGGCTTCGGCGCCGCCTCCGGCGACCACGTCGTGCGTCTGGAGCTGAAGCTCGGTCCGAAGGCGCAGCTCAAGAAGCTCACGCCGGCCAAGGTGACCGCCTCCGTCGGCCTGGCCGAGGGCAACACCTACCCCTTCCTCTCCGCCGACCAGCAGTTCACGCTCGGCCCGAAGACCACCACCCCGCCCACTTCCCCGGCGCCCACCTCGCCGGCGCCGACGGCGCCCGCGCCCACCAGCCCGGCGCCGACCCGCCCCGCGACCACCGCTCCGGCGGCCACGACGACCCCGGCCACGGGGAACACCCCCGCGCCGACGGGCTCGCTCGCCACCACCGGCTCGGACTCGAACGCGGGCCTGTACTCCGGCCTGGCCACCGCCCTCATCGGCCTCGGCGGCACGGCCGCCTGGTTCGCCCACCGCCGGCGCGCCGTCCGCGGCTAGTCACCCCGTACCGCCACCCGAAGGGGCCCGGCCCCCGCGCACCGCGTGGGCCGGGCCCCTTCGGGCTTGCTCACCTCGGCGCGTAGTCGATGCGCTCCGCGTCGAACGGCCAGACCTCCACGAGCCAGCGCGTGACGGTGTCGTACACGGCCTTGTCGAGCGCGATCCGGTCCCCGCGCACCCAGGAACTGACGTGCACGCGCCCCGGATCCGCCTTCGCGGGATAGATGTACAGACACCCGACGACCTCGCCCTCGCCCTCGCGCTCCCCCTCCAGCAGGCTGTACGTGAACCCGCGCCGCTCCGCGAAGTCCCCTGCGTGGCGCACCAGGTCGGCGAGGTTCGCCTCGGGGCTCATGCCCTCCAGCGGGGGCCAGTCCCCCAGGAAGCCGGGCGTCGCGCGCACGTGCGCGATGCTTCCGCTCCAGGCGGCGAGGTCGCCCTCGTTGTGCTCGGGCCCGAGGGGCTCCAGCCGGAAGCCCTCCCCGACGAGCCGGACGGGCACCTCGAACACGTCCGCCGGCGGTACGAAGCTCTGCTGATCGCTGCTCATGCGCAGACCCTACGCAGGCGGCCCCGCGGCACCCACGGAATATCGGGCCGCCGGATCCGCCAGCGCCGCCAGTCGCAGCAGCTCGTCCACGGACCACTGGTCGTAGACGTGCTCCCCGTACTTGGCGGCCAGCACCCTGCCGTCCTGCCCGATCAGCAGGTCCGCGGGCAGTCCGAGCCGCCCGTTCGGCTGCCGCGGGGCGGGCAGCCGCTCCCGGCCGCGCACCACCTCGACGGCCGACCGGGCGATCGCCCACAGCACCGGGCCCCAGGCGCGCGGGTCCAGCAGGGAGCGCGGGGAGGACTCGACGCCGAAATCCCGGTACAGCCGCTGCCGCGGATCGGCGATCACGGCGAAGGGGAAGTCGGCGACGTGCGGGCGGAGTTCCTCCGCGGAGGAGTGGAAGAGCACGACCTCGCGGATCCCGGCCGCCTCGATCTCCGCGTGACGCCGGACGACGGACCGCAGGTGGAGGTGGCAGACGGGGCAACCGGCGAAGCGCCGGAACTGCAGATGGACGAGCCGCTCCGGATCGGGGACGGGGACGGCCGCGTCCCCTGGCGCGAGCGCCGCCGCGGAAGCGACAGCCTCTGCGGACGCGACGGGGCTGACGGGGCTGACGGGCGTGACAGGGACGACGGGAGTGAGCAGGCGTGCGGGTACCACGGAACCGGGTTCGAGCATGGGAAACCCTCCCTCGACAGGCGTAGGCGTATGCCGTACGCCTACATCCCCAGCGTAGGCGTATGCCGTACGCTGTCAACCGTCATGCCGCGCCCCCGCTCGCACACCCCGGACCAACTGGCCGCCGCCGCCCTCGCCGTCATCGACCGCGACGGGCTCCCCGGCCTCTCCATGCGCGCCGTCGCCACCGAGCTCGGCATCAGCCCCATGGCCCTGTACCGCTACGTCCCGGGCCGCGAGGAACTCGAAGCGCTCGTCGTCGAACTCGTCCTCAGCGGCGTCGACACGACCCCGCCGCCCCCGGGCCCCTGGACCGGCCGGATCACGGTCCTGGCCCGCCGCCTGCGCGACACCATGAGCGCCCACCCGGCCGCGCTGCCGCTCTCGCTGACGCACCGGCACCGCTCGGCCAGCGGGCTGCGCTGGTCCGAAACGGTGCTCGGGGTCCTCACCGAGGCCGGCATCGAGGCCGAGGAGCGGGTCATCGCCCTGCGGGCGCTCGTCGCGTACGTCATCGGCGCCACGCAGTTGGAACACCTCGGGCCGCTGGCCGGACCGGGTACCACCGCCATCGCCGACCTCCCCGCGCAGGAGTTCCCGTACATGACGGCCACCGCCCGCGACGCCCGCTCGGTCACCCCGGACCGGGAGTTCGAGGGCGGCCTGAAGCTGCTCCTGCGCGGCCTGGCATGATCCGCCGGTGACCACCGCAGCCACTCCGGCCACCACAGCCACCGCCCCTCCCGCCCGGTACGTCCTGTTCGACGTCGACGGCACCCTCGTCGACGCCGTCGCCAACCAGCGCCGGGTCTGGGCGACCTGGGCCGCCCGCCACGGGCTGGACCCGGACGCGGTCCACGCCGTGGCCCTGCGGACCCGCCCGATGGAAACCTTCGCCGCCGTCGCCCCGGACCTGGACCCGCACGCGTGCCTGGCCGCGCTGCACGAGCTGGAGGACGAGGACGTCCGCTCCGGCACCTACTCCGCCTTCGACGGCGCGGCCGAGCTGCTGTCCGCCCTGCCCCCGGGGAGCTGGGGGCTGGTCACCTCCAACTACGAGCACCGGGTGCGCGGCCGCTTCGACCGCACCGGCCTGCCCGTCCCGCCGGTCCTCGTGGACGCCGCCTCCGTGACGGAGGGCAAGCCCTCTCCGGTCCCGTACCTGCGGGGCGCGGCCCTCCTCGGCGCCGACCCCGCCCACTGCCTGGTCATCGAGGACGCCCCCTCGGGCGTCCGGTCGGGGCTCCGCGCCGGCATGACGGTCTGGTCCGTCAACAGCCCGACTCCGCCGAACGGCGCCCACCGCCACTTCCCGACCCTGCGCGAGGCCACCCGCGAGATCCTCGCCTTCACCACCGGCGCATCCGGCCCCGCCGGCGTCTGAGGCGCGGGTCCGGGGCCGGCCCCGGCAACGGCGCCGCACCCGACCGCCCCGGGCCGACGGGGCCCCGCCCCGAAGCCCCGTACACCCCAGAACCACCCCACCCGCGGAGCGATGCGGCAGACTGGAGGTTTGGCCGCCCGCGTCCGGGCGGTCCTCCCCCGCAGGAAAGGGACGCGCGTGAACGGGCCCCTCATCGTCCAGAGCGACAAGACGCTCCTCCTAGAGATCGACCACGAGCTCTCCGCGGCCGCGCGGCGCGCCATCGCGCCCTTCGCCGAGCTGGAGCGTGCTCCCGAGCACATCCACACGTACCGGATCACGCCGCTCGGGCTGTGGAACGCGCGGGCCGCCGGGCACGACGCCGAGCAGGTCGTGGACGCGCTGGTGGAGTTCTCCCGCTACCCCGTCCCGCACGCGCTGCTCGTCGACGTCGCCGAGACCATGGCCCGGTACGGCCGGCTCACCCTCTCCAAGCACCCCGTCCACGGGCTGGTCCTGACCAGCACCGACCGGCCGGTGCTGGAGGAGATCCTGCGGTCGAAGCGGATCGCCCCGCTGGTCGGCGCGCGCCTCGACGCCGACACCGTCGCCGTGCACCCCTCCGAGCGCGGGCAGATCAAGCAGACCCTGCTCAAGCTGGGCTGGCCGGCCGAGGACCTCGCCGGGTACGTGGACGGCGAAGCGCACCCGATCGACCTGGACGAGACGGGCTGGGCGCTGCGCCCCTACCAGCAGCAGGCCGTCGAGGGCTTCTGGCACGGCGGATCCGGCGTGGTCGTGCTGCCCTGCGGCGCCGGCAAGACGCTGGTCGGCGCCGGTGCGATGGCGAAGGCCAAGGCGACCACGCTGATCCTGGTCACGAACACCGTCTCCGCCCGCCAGTGGAAGCACGAGCTGATCAAGCGGACCTCGCTGACGGAGGAGGAGATCGGCGAGTACTCCGGTACGCGCAAGGAGATCCGGCCCGTCACGATCGCCACGTACCAGGTCCTGACGACGAAGCGGAAGGGCATCTACCCGCACCTGGAGCTCTTCGACTCCCGGGACTGGGGCCTGATCCTCTACGACGAGGTGCACCTGCTGCCGGCTCCGGTGTTCAAGTTCACCGCGGACCTGCAGGCACGGCGGCGGCTCGGACTGACGGCGACGCTGGTGCGCGAGGACGGCCGCGAGTCGGACGTGTTCTCGCTGATCGGGCCCAAGCGGTTCGACGCCCCGTGGAAGGAGATCGAGGCGCAGGGCTACATCGCACCGGCCGACTGCGTCGAGGTCCGGGTCAATCTGACCGAGTCGGAGCGCCTCGCCTACGCGACCGCCGAGACGGAGGAGAAGTACCGCTTCTGCGCGACCACCGCCACCAAGCGGAAGGTCACCGAGGCGCTGGTCGCCAAGCACGCGGGCGAGCAGACGCTGGTCATCGGGCAGTACATCGACCAGCTCGACGAGCTCGGCGAGCACCTCGACGCGCCCGTCATCAAGGGCGAGACCTCCAACGCGCAGCGCGAGAAGCTCTTCAACGCCTTCCGCGAGGGCGAGATCAGCGTGCTGGTCGTCTCCAAGGTCGCGAACTTCTCCATCGACCTGCCCGAGGCCACGGTCGCCATCCAGGTGTCCGGCACCTTCGGCTCCCGCCAGGAGGAGGCCCAGCGGCTCGGCCGGGTGCTGCGCCCGAAGGCGGACGGCCACGAGGCGCGCTTCTACTCGGTCGTCGCGCGCGACACCATCGACCAGGACTTCGCCGCGCACCGCCAGCGCTTCCTGGCCGAACAGGGCTACGCCTACCGGATCATGGACGCCGACGAGCTGCTGGCCGGCGGCTGATCCCGGGATGCCGGGACGTCCTCCGCGACGCCCGGCTCCCGGACGGCCAACTCCCCGGCGGCCGGCTCCCGGTCGACGTGCTCCCGGTCGGCGTGCGCCGGGTCGGCGTGCGCCCGGTCGGCGTGCTCCTGGTCGGCGTGTTCCTGGTCGGCGTGTTCCTGCTCGACGTGCGCCCGGCCGGCCGGCCGCCGCAGGCGCAGGCGCGCGTGCCGGCGCAGGGCGGCGGCGAGCAGGGCCGTCAGCAGGGGGACGGTCCAGACCCACAGGTGGGGCCAGTCCAGCAGGAGCGAGCGGCCGCCCGTGGGCGGGTGCCGGGACCAGAAGTCGGCGGAGGCACCCGGGAGGACCAGGAGCCCGAGCAGACCGCAGCCCACGAAGGCGCCCAGTGCGGTCAGGCCGGCCCTGACCTGGCCGGTCAGCAGGAGGTACGGGATCAGCAGCGCCGGGGTCAGGGTGATCCCGGCGGCCGTGCCCAGCGCGAAGCCCTTGCCGAGTGCGCCGCGCGGCCGGCGCAGGTCCCACAGGACGGGGCAGGCCAGGGCCAGGGCGATCTGGCCGGACAGGGGGGTCTGGAACAGCGGCTCCAGCCACACCCCGGCGACGGTGGCGGCCAGCACGGGGCCCGGCCGGGCCCGCAGTCCCGTCAGCCGGCACGACAGCAGGATCAGCAGGGCGAACAGCCCGGCGCTGCCCCCCACCAGGACGGCCTTCAGTACGCCGGTCGGCAGCCAGGCGGCCGGGGCGAAGAGGATGGCCGCGAAGGGCGGATACGCGGCGGGCGGGCTCCACTCGGCGGCGGAGAGACCGGGGGCCAGGGCATCGGCCACCGGGATGCGCAGGGCGACGCAGAGCACGCCGAGCACGAGCAGCAGGCCCGCGAACAGCACACCGGCGCGGGGCGACGGAGAGCGTCTGGGCTCGGAACTCCGGGTCACGGCGCGACCCTAGTGGATCAGCGCCCCGGGACCCGCGCGGAGGTGTCCGGCCGACGCGCAGAGGCGGCAGCGGCGAGGCGGCACGACGCCTACGGCGCCGTCTCCGGCACCCGATCGGGGCCGGTTCGGCCGCCCGGTCGGCCTCGGCTCGCCGCCGGGCCTCAGTGGCGTATGACGCCCGCGTCCTCTGCGTTCTCGGCGTACTCACCGAGGACGACCACGCTCACGGCGGTCGCCGCGAAGACCTTGGCCGCGCGCAGGACGCTGCCGACGCCGTGGCGGGGGCGGGAGTCGGAAATAGCGGTGGCGCCGCGAGGGCGGCGACCCTGGACCGGGGTGCAGGTTGCGGTGCTCATGTATCCATGGTCCGTTTTCGACCCGGTCGTCACATCGCCCTGAGGACTGAACCTCCAGGTCCCCGGCCTCCTCCTCCCGGCCCATGCCGCCCCCTACGGGGTCTGTCCGAAGGAGGACACGGACCGGACGACCCCCGTACGGGGTCACCGCCCCGAAGGACTTTCGGCCCCCCCCATATCCGTTCGCGCAGCGCCTTCGTCATGGCTAGAATCTCCGCTCTTGCCGCCTCCCGCCGCGTCACCGGGAGCGCCGCCCGCCGCTCGGAAACCGGCGGGCCCGTCCGCCCGCACCACGCAGGTCCTCAGCAGATGGAGGCAGTTCCGTGCCCGCGCACGCCCACGTCACCGACCCCGATGCCGCATCAGCAGCCGACCCCCTGGGCCGCGAGCGGGCCCACCTCGCCGCCTCCCGGTCCGCGCTCCGCGCGATGCGCGAGGACGTCGAGAACCTCGACATCCGCGACGTCACCGCGAACTGGGTCAACGCGATCGTCCTCCAGGCCCAGATCGACGACCGGATCAAGGCCCTCGCCGACCTCGCCCACACCCCGCTCTTCTTCGGCCGCCTCAACTACCTGCACGCGCCCGGCGCGGAGCTCGCCGAGGGCGCGGAGGGCGAGCAGTTCTACATCGGCCGCCGCCACGTCCACGACGCCGGCGGCGATCCCATGGTGATCGACTGGCGTGCGCCGGTCTCCCAGCCCTTCTACCGGGCCTCGAAGAACGACCCGCAGGACATCGGGCTGCGCCGCCGCTTCGGTTACACGGGCGGCGAGCTGACCGCGTACGAGGACGAGCACCTCTCCGACCCCGCCGAGGCGGCGGCCGTCAGCAAGCTGCTCCAGCAGGAGATCGAGCGTCCGCGCGTCGGCCCGATGCGGGACATCGTGGCGACGATCCAGCCGGAGCAGGACGAGATCGTCCGCTCCGGCCTGTCGGGCTCGGTCTGCGTGCAGGGCGGTCCCGGCACCGGCAAGACGGCCGTCGGCCTGCACCGTGTCGCGTACCTCCTCTACGCGCACCGCGACCGCCTCGCCCGTACCGGCACCCTGGTCATCGGGCCGAACCGTTCCTTCCTGCACTACATCGAGCAGGTCCTGCCCGCCCTCGGCGAGCTGGAGGTGAAGCAGGCCACGGTCGACGATCTGGTCGCCCGCGCGGACCTGGAGGTACGCGCCACGGACGCCGCCGCGACCGCCGTGGTCAAGGGCGATGCCCGGATGGCGGAGGTACTGCGCCGCGCGGTCCACTCCCACGTGTCGGAGCCGGTCGAACCGCTGATGGTGGTCCGCGGATCGCGCCGCTGGCGGGTGCCCGCGTACGAGATCGCCGAGATCGTCGCCGAGCTCCAGAACCGCGACATCCGCTACGGAGCCGCCCGCGACGCCCTCCCGCAGCGGATCGCGCACGCGGTCCTCGTACGCATGGAGCAGGCGGGCGAGGCGCCCGACGACCGGGTCCAGGACGCGGTGGCGCGCAATCCCGCCGTGAAGGCGGTGGTCAAGGCGGTGTGGCCACTGGTGGAGCCGGCCAAGCTGGTGCTGCGCCTCCTCTCCGACCCGGAGTTCCTCGCGCAGCACGCGGACGGGATCCTGTCGACACAGGAGCAGTCGCTGCTCCTGTGGTCCAAGCCGGCGCGCAGCGTGAAGTCGGTGAAGTGGTCGGCGGCGGACCTGGTCCTCATCGACGAGGCGACGGACCTGGTGGAGCGCACGCACTCCCTCGGCCACGTCGTCATCGACGAGGCGCAGGACCTGTCCCCGATGCAGTACCGGGCGGTGGGCCGGCGCTGCACGACCGGCTCGGCGACGGTCCTCGGGGACCTCGCGCAGGGCACGACCCCGTGGGCGACCCGCAGTTGGGACGAGGCGCTGGCGCATCTGGGCAAGCCGGGCGCGGTGCTGGAGGAACTGACGGCGGGCTTCCGCGTGCCGCGCGAGGTGATCGCCTACGCCTCGCGGCTGCTGCCGGAGATCTCGCCCGGCCTGTCGCCCGTCTCCTCGGTCCGTGAGACCCCGGGCTCGCTGATCGTCTCCCCGGTCGACTCCCCCTCCGCCCTCCCGGACGCGGTGATCGCGGCCTGCCGGGCCTCGCTCGTGCACGAGGGGTCGATCGGACTGATCGCGGCGGACGCGCGGATCGCCGAGCTCGGGGAGGCATTGCTGGCGGCGGGCCTGCCCTACCTCTCGCCCGGCGAGGAGACGACCGCAAAGTCGCGGCTGACGCTGGTGCCGGCGTCCCTCGCGAAGGGTCTGGAATACGACTACGTCGTACTCCACGAGCCGGCGGACGTGGTGGCGGGCGAGCCCGACGACCGCACGGGCCTGCGCCGCCTCTACGTCTGCCTCACCCGAGCCGTCTCCGGTCTCACCCTCCTCCACACGAGCCCGCTGCCCGGGGCCCTGGCCTGACCCCCGGGGGGGGAGGGGTCGTCGCGGTGCGCCGCGGGGCCCCGGCCCTGCGGGGCATGTCCCCTACCCGCCCTTCCACCGTTCCCCGGGCCGGCCCGAACCCGGTCCTCAAACGCCGGACGGGCTGAAGAGGGGCCCCGGGCTGCGCCCGGGCCCCCTGGGG